>CADBAZ010000073.1 GCA_902792835.1 uncultured Bacteroidales bacterium | reverse complement strand
ACCATCATCCTCGGTTCGCTCAACGGCGCAGAACAAAGGCTAAAAGCCTTGCAGAAACTCTATGAAGAGGGATTTGAAAAAATCGGTTACCCCGAATACAAACAGATTGATTTACAATATAAAGGACAGATAGTAGGAAGGAAATAATATGGTTAGGAAGACAGATTTACCACAACCCATCGTCGCGATGAACATTGGCAGTTCGTGTGTGCGGGCGATAGCAGCAGACTGGGATGAGCGTCATAACACGCTCCATATCCTTGGATGCGAGACATCCAACCGTCACCAGAGCGTAGAGAAAGGAATACCTACGAACTCCAGCGATGTGGGATTTGTACTGAACGAGACGTGGAAGAAACTGAACAACCGCGTAGGTCGCGGTGAACTGAAGAACATATTCGTGTGCGTTGGCGGCCGTTCGCTGCAATCCGTACACGTTGAGGCACATCGCGAACAACGTCGCACGGAGATCAAGCAGAAACTGCTCAATGAGATGTTGCGTGAGTGCTCGGAGAAGATCGAGGCGCGCACTCCGGCAGCGGGTGTGCTGACCGTACTACCCGAGCGTTGGGAAGTGGATGAAAAAGACTACGACGAGAAACCTCTTGGCGTAATCGGCAGAGATATAACACTTTATGCTACAGCGTTTGTGATGCGCAAGGAGTATTGCACCAAGATGGACGATACCATCAAACGTGCCGGTCTTGCAATCTTCAACCGCGAGGTAATTCCCGATGCGTGCGTAACAGCCTTGACGACCGATGAGGAGCGCGAGAGCGGTTGCGCGGTAATCGATATGGGAGCACAGACCACTACCCTAACCATCTACAAAGGCAACCAGTTCCAACTGACAAAGGTTGTTCCGCTTGGTGGCTATCATGTGAGTCATGATATAGAGACTTTGGGAATCTCCGCTGTGAATGCCGAGAAGCTCAAGTGCAAATGGGGAACGCTGAGTCTGAAGCCCAACGAGGTGGATAAAGGTCTGCGTATTCCCGCAGCCCGTGAAGGCGAGGAACCGCTGATTGTTACACTCGGCAACCTGAGTTCAATCATTGCTTGCCGCGTGAACGAGATACTGATGCCACTACTTGCAGAGGTTGAGAAGACAGAAGGTATCGGCACAATCTACCTAACCGGAGGCGGATCAATGCTACGCGGGATAGTACCTTTCCTCAAGAAGAAAACCACTATACCTATCGAATACGGTTCGCATGCACAATGGTTGGCTGCGGAATCAGACGTTGAGTTCTACCAACCGCTATATAGTCCGCTCATTGGCACCCTGCTATTGGGACAGATGTACAAAGAGGAACATCCTGACGAAGAACCCCAACCGCAGACCATGCTCGGCAAGTTCAAGAAAGAACTGACAGACTTGTTCGGGGGGGAAGATTTTTAGTAGGCAGCCAATATTGGCTGCCACATAACAACGATTATTAACGCGCTAATACACATAACATTATGACAGAGATTATACCTTTACCACTGGATTTGGAAGCCGAGAGCATTATCAAAGTAATGGGCGTCGGTGGCGGTGGCGGCAACGCTGTGAATCACATGTACAAGATGGGCATCAAAGATGTCAGTTTCCTCGTTTGTAATACCGATCGGATAGCCCTCGGGCAATCGAGTGTGCCGTCGAAGTTGCAACTCGGTCCAGGACTTGGCGCAGGTGGCAAACCTGAACGCGCACGTGAACTCGCTAACGAGAACCGCGACCGTATCCGCGAGGCGTTGGATGACGGCACAAAGATGCTGTTCATCACTGCCGGAATGGGTGGCGGTACAGGTACAGGCGCATCGCCTATTGTAGCCGAAGTAGCACAAGACATGGAGATTCTGACGGTAGGTATAGTAACTATCCCGTTTGCGTTTGAGGGCAAACCGAAGATCCGCAAAGCCTTGGTCGGCGTAGCTGAACTGGCGGAACATGTTGACGCGTTGCTCGTGATCAATAATGAGAAACTATGCAAGATCTTCCCGGATCTGGATCTGCCCAACGCTTTCGACAAATCCGATGACGTTGTGGCTAATGCAGCCAAGTCGATTGCAGAGATCATCACTGTGCCGGGATATATCAACACGGACTTTGCCGATGTATATAACACACTCAAAAAAGGCGGTGTAGCCATCATGAACGTTGGTCAGGCAAGCGGCGAGGAACGCATAACACGTGCCATCAAGAATGCCTTGGAGTCGCCGCTGGTGAACACCAACGATGTGCGCGGCGCATCGCGCGTACTATTGCAGTTCTATTGCTCGCACGAGAACGCGATCCGAATGAATGAGTTCAGCCAGATTACTGCGTTTGTAGAGCAAGTCGGCGACGAGGTAGAGGTGCAATGGGGCGCAAGTTACGATGATACCTTGGGCGACGATGTTCGCGTAACGATTATCGCTACCGGCTACAGCGTGAGCGATATACCGGGCATCAATGCTATCCCTGTAGAGATTATCCATCCGCAAGAACAGGCAGAGGAACCCAAAGCGCCACAACAACCCGAGAGCATCGAAGATGCTATGGGACGATTCTATCCTGTAGAGCCGGAAGATAAGAGTGAGGAACAAACGGAAGAAACACAAACTCCGGAAATTCCGGAAACTCCCGAACAGACTGAAGAGCCTGAACAGCCGGAGCTGCCTGCACAACCGGCAAGCAAGCCCAATGTAGTCAAGAGTGACGTTATGGACTTCATCGACTTTGACGATGATGATGCATTAGCCGACGCAGAGGAACAACCGGCATGGATGAGGAGGAGATAACATGACGTTAATAGATTCTGTAACTGCGTGGTACACGGCACACATGAGTCACGCGTCAATTGTGGCGCTGATGGCTGTTGAGTCGTCGTTTATCCCCTTCCCTTCCGAGGTGGTTATTCCTCCGGCAGCGTACGTGGCAGGTAATCCTGACAGCGTGCTATGTGTAACGGGCAACTATCTAATGGATGTCTTCCTGATTGTGCTATCCGGCACAATCGGTGCAATGCTTGGCGCAATCATCAACTACCTGTTGTCGCTTTGGCTCGGACGTTTGGTTATATACAAGTTCGCTGACAGCAAGTTAGGGCATCTGTGTCTGCTCAACAGCGACAAAGTGCGCAAAGCGGAGGATTACTTCAACGAGCATGGCAAAATCTCCACGTTCGTCGGACGACTGATTCCCGCTATCCGCCAACTGATCAGTATTCCGGCAGGCTTAGCAAAGATGCCTTTCGGGCAATTCCTACTCTACACCTTCCTTGGTGCGTTCCTTTGGAACACGGTGCTCGCCATATTAGGCTACGTAGCTCACGGTCAGGCTGATCTGATCAACGAATACAGCCACGAACTGAGCATTGTGCTGATTGCATTGTTTGGAATTGGCATCGCGTACGTGATCATCAAGCATGTTTGCAAGCGTTCTTGAAATATTCTACCCCTCGTTGTGCATAGTGTGCCAACGAGGGGTAGATGTGTATAATACGCTCTGCGATGAGTGCGTAAAGGAACTGCCGCGAACCGAGCACCATATTCTGCGCGAGAACAAGGTTGAGATGCTCTTCAACGAGATCAACAATCGTCCTCGCAAGCATTGGGACAAACCTCGGTTTGTGCGTGGAGGCTCGTGGTTGCATTATAATGATGATGTGGTTAAAGTAATCCACGCTGCGAAATTCTCCGAGCGCCCCGAACTGGCAGAGTTCCTTGGCAGACAGGCTGCGATAGAATGGCAGGAAACGGGATTCTTCGATGACATTGACCTGCTTGTGCCGGTTCCTATTCATCCCAGGCGACTGAATGAGCGAGGGTATAACCAGAGCGAATATATTTGCCGAGGTTTGGCATCTGTGCTGAACTTACCCATTGATACCACTACCCTACGCCGCGTCATCAACACACCCAAACAATCCCAACTGACTGATGCCGAGCGCAAGACGAACGTCGAGCGTGCATTCAAGATACCTGAACCTATCTATTGGCACAAGAAGCATGTTCTTCTTGTGGATGACGTAATAACCACCGGTGCCACTATCCGTAACTGCATAAAAGAGATAACGCCTATCCGAACATGTCAGATAAGCGTTTTCTCATTAGTCGTAGCTCGCTGAAGCGAGCAGCCAATATTGGCTGGCTATTAGATGAAGAGCAATTGAACGATGATGTAGATCGGCAAGCAAACGATGAGCGAGAACTTGATCATGTAGCCAAAGAACGACGGCATATCAATACCACTCTGCTCAGCGATAGACTTAACCATGAAGTTAGGTCCATTGCCAATATACGTCAGGGCGCCAAAGAATACTGCACCCATTGATATTGCTTTCATAAATTCCGGAGCAATACCTGCGACAGCCGTCACGCCCTCACTTACAGGCAAGGTGGTAGCCGTAGCGTGGAATACCATAGCGGTAGGCGCGTTGTCGAGGAATGCACTCAGAGCACCGGTGCAATATACGAACTGCCACGGCTCAGAAACCGGCAGCGGGTTCTGCTGCAAGAACATCAAGGCAGGAGTCATCGTAGCGAAGATGCCGAGGAACACGCAAGCCACTTCGAGAATCGGAGTCCAGCTGTAACTGTTGTCCGTACGAACTTTCTTCGGAGTAGTAATCCAGCTCAAAGCGATGATAATGATGAATGCCCACTCACGCAGAAACTTGAGATACCAAGGTGCGTCATGCTCGCCCATTGCAGGTATGTACGTCGAGTTGATGAACATTGTGGAGCAAATAACGCAGAGCAGCCAAACGATGTTAATCAGACCTGTTGTGGTCAGTTTCTTTGCTTCACGGATATCTGCCATAAGGTTAGCCTCCGGCTCTTTGCGGTACAGATACATATCTACGATGAAGTAAACACCGAGCAGTAAAGCACCGGTCACAGCCCACTCGGGCAACATGTTCTGCATCCACCACATGAACGGTGTACCCTTCTGGAACAACAGGAACAACGGGGGATCACCAAGCGGCGAGAGAAGTCCACCGCAGTTAGCCACGATAGCGATAAAGAAAAGCACGGTGTGTACTTTGTACTTACGTTGCTTGATGGTCTCGATCAGCAGACGGATAAGCAACATGGCAGCACCGGTTGTTCCCATAAACGAAGCAAGCAACCAGCCGAGAGCCATAATCTTCGTGTTGGTGAATGGCGTAGCCTTTAAGTCACCACGAATACAAATACCACCGGTGGTTACGAACAATGCCATCAGCAATAGGATAAACGGCACGTAGTCGTAAATCATCTGGTGAATCAGGTCGTGGCTCATGCCATTGACACACAGCCAGATACCAACCGGAACACCAAGAATCAGCGAGACATACAGCTTGTGTATGTTCTCTTCCCACCATTCGCCTACATGAGGAATAAGCGGCAGGATAGCGATGCAGAGCAGCATCACTACAAACGGGATTAACATCCACGCAGGAATTAAATGTTCAATCATGATTATATATTGTTGGTTATGGTTATCGCACACATATTTGCAACGCAAAGATACGATTTTTTTTCGACATTTGCAAATTTGTTGTCATTTTTTTCACAAAATACAGAATAATTCTGCAATTTGGAGGCAAAAACCGCATTGTGGTCTGTTTTACTGACCACATTCTGCATCAAACTCTATCTGCTGCGACGGAAGGATGAAGTCGGATGTGATGCTCACATTGCCCGATTTGGCAACCGCTTTGCGGATAGTACATGTCAGTTCGTTGCCCGGCAATAGTCCGCGTAGCGACTGCTCGGCACGAACACCACCTACTGTGATATAAGCATCACGATAGATAGGCGCAATGCCGGTGTTAGTAATCACAATACGGGTATCTGTACCATCTGTCTCACATGAGAGGATCTTGAAGCGATAGCCTGATGCTATGCCGGCTTCCGTCACGCGCTCTTTAGTGAAATATTTGCCTGAAGGCGCATCGTTGCAGATTATAAACGACATATGATACTTGGCAGCTGCTTGTTCCCATGTCACACCGTACATACCTGCCGGATTGAGGAAACTACGCTGGTCATTACTTGTGTAATAACTTATCTCGCCGCCGCAGACGCCTGATTTCCAATGCTCCAGGCCACTGCCTATCCAACATTGTTCGTTCCAACCGTCACCTTGCGAGAGATCGTGTTGAGCGTGCATAAATGAGTCGTCAAACAATCCGAAAGTCAGGTTCTTGGTATCGGAACTTGTGCACACATCTGAATACTCGCCATCACCGATATCTATACTCACCAGCCAAGGCATTGTCATTACCTGTGACAGATGCAGGAAGAACTCGCGCTGATAAGCCTTGCTCGGGAAGTTCTTACCGAACTTCACTTTTGTTCCGTAGGTGTGGTACTCCCCCCAATGACCAAAGCCGACTTCAACAAACGCAATACGAGGATCGTTGCCATAACGCTCGGCTATATCTTTGTAGAACTGCTTGACAAACCATTGCAGTTCGCTGTGGCTCCAGTCGGGATACCACGTTGGACCATCACCACCGGGATCAGAGGAATAGGTCTCTTCGTAACCGTCCATTTCATGGATATAGTCCGGCACGTATGTGCCACCTTTCTTATTAACGCAATTGTTGCGGTTCGACGGATAGCACAACGGAAAACGTACCACCATCTGATGTCCGCGTGAGGATGCATCATTGAGTTTGTCCTCAAGAAACGTCCAGTCGTATTGCAATTTACTGCCGCTCTTGCCGGTCACAAGCTTGCAAGGCTGGATATATGAGAACTCCAAGGCAATACATTTGCCATGTGTGCTGTTCTTGCTTGCTGCCTGTTCGTTCCACAGCACCATTCCGCACATAGGCTGTACGTGCGTCACAGCGCTTTGCAGAGCAACGGGTTTGTAGTCAGAGTTGTCTGCACTCTTTTCACACGAAGTGAGCAACAATGTACCGCCGATTGCTAATGCGGCAATAGTCATCATAAAGTTCTTTTGCATAGTATTGAATTTTAATGTATTAAATAGGCTCAGCATTCATGAGATGCGGTTGTAGTTCTACAGGATCAATCTTTTGCACTTTTCTTCCCATGGACGACGGAAACAAAGCAAAATACGGATCGGTTGAGAAGTACCATTTAAGACTCCGAACTTCCGGCGAAGAAGTCAGACGCCGATGCATCGACTCAATTCGCTGCTTAATGCGCGGCACGCACTTGATAAACTGATTGCCATCGTGCATCTCAATAATGGCGAAAACTCGCGGTCGGGGTTTGCTGCCAATGACCTGCAAGCGTTCTTCGCGGGATGAGCGATGAGAGAGTGTTATATGCCTTCCGAATTTCTCATTTATATCGTTCATCATCTGCCGGAAGAGTTGTCCGTGAGCCGAACTGTCCTGCAACTGATTGTAACTGATATAGTAGTGAATCATCTCATGGATGAGGGTGTCTTGCAGTTCTTGCTCCGTGAAATCAAAACGCTTGCTGATACGTAAGGCGAAGTTCGAGAAGTGTTTTTTGCCAAACAACCCTACCCGTTTGCGGCAGGTCATCATCCCCATATACGTGCGCGCGTTCGTTAAATGAATTGGCGGAACCGGTAACGTTCCGCCAAATAGTGTTCGGTTATACAACTCGAAATGCTCCTTAATATATTCCTCAGTCGGCTTCAAAATAGTCGAAAGTCAAAAGTCGAAAGACTAATCAAGTTTCAGTACTGCAAGGAACGCTTTCTGTGGCACTTCAACGTTGCCAATCTGCTTCATTCGTTTCTTTCCGCGCTTTTGCTTTTCGAGCAGTTTGCGCTTACGGCTCACGTCACCGCCGTAGCACTTGGCGAGCACGTCTTTGCGCACCTGTTTGACCGTTTCACGGGCGATGATCTTTGCGCCGATAGCAGCCTGAATAGCTATATCAAACTGCTGACGCGGCAGAAGTTCCTTAAGCTTCTCGCACATGCGGCGTCCGAAATCCACAGCATTGTCACGGTGCGTCAAGGTTGATAAGGCATCGACCTGTTCGCCGTTAAGAAGGATGTCGAGTTTAACCAGGTTCGACGGACGGAAACCGTTATGATGCCAGTCAAATGAGGCATAGCCCTTGCTGATAGACTTGAGTTTGTCGTAGAAGTCAATCACAATCTCGCCGAGCGGCATATCAAACAGCAACTCCATTCTGTTGCCGGAGATATATTCCTGTTTGACGAGCTCGCCACGTTTGTCAAGGCAGAGGGTCATGATATTGCCGATAAAGTTTGACGTCGTGATAATCGACGCACGGATATAGGGTTCCTCTATATGGTCAATCTCCGTCAGATCCGGCATGCCGGCTGGATTATGCACCTCTTTCATCGTGCCGCCTTTCAGATACACATTGTAACTTACGTTCGGCACTGTAGTGATCACATCCATATCGAACTCACGATCCAGACGCTCTTGGATAATCTCCATGTGCAACAATCCGAGGAATCCGCAACGGAAACCAAAGCCGAGTGCTACCGATGA
>CADBAZ010000072.1 GCA_902792835.1 uncultured Bacteroidales bacterium | reverse complement strand
TCCCATCAGCAGACCCAGCACAATGAATGCACCCGGAGCCAGCACAAACAGCAACATTCCGTAGTTGTCGGGGATAATGTTCAGCCCGAAGCAGGTACCTGTACCGAGCAGCTCACGGATGATACCGATCACCGTCAGCGACAGTGTGAAGCCCAGACCCATGCCTATTCCGTCCAGAGCCGACAGACCTACGCTGTTCTTCGCAGCAAAAGCCTCAGCGCGACCGAGCACGATACAGTTCACCACGATCAGCGGAATAAACAGACCTAACACGTCATAGATTGCCGGCGTATAAGCCTTCATCAGCATCTCGACGATGGTCACAAACGTTGCGATCACCACGATAAACGCAGGAATACGTACTTTGTCGGGGATCACGTTCTTGAGCATCGAAATAACCACGTTCGAGCAAACAAGCACGAACATTGTCGCCAGACCCATTGACATACCGTTGATAGCGGATGTCGTCGTGGCGAGTGTCGGACACATACCCAGCACCAAGGCGAACGTCGGGTTCTCCTTAAAGATGCCGTTCAACAATGTTTTAGATGAATTATTCATAGTGTCTCGCATTATTCGGGTTTAACAATTTCAGTTACCTCAACTTCTACCACTTCTTCCTCAACAGCCTCTGCCTCTTCACCTTCGGGAGCAGGGTGATGTTGCCTGCTGGCGCCGGTGTAGGCATCGTGTCCGTGCAATCCGGCATAAGCGGCATTCACCGCACCCAAGAACGCACGCGACGAAATGGTAGCCGCCGTGATGGCATCTACCTCACCGCCGTCCTTGCTTACGGTCATGTGACCGTCAGCTTTTCTGCCGATGATGTTCTGTCCGGGCTTATCACCGTTCTTGAACCACAGCACAATATGCGAACCCAAACCCGGCGTTTCGGCGTGCTCGAGGATGGCATAATCCACAATGCGGTCGTCGGCATCAAAACCTACCATCAGTTTGATCTTCCCGCCAAAGCCGTTGGTCTCGGTCTGCACAGCCGCACCCACAAACTCCTCGTTGGCGTCGTACGCACGGTAGATAACCAGCCCTTCAGCCTCCTCGGCATCAGCAATGCGAGCATGAGCCGGCAGCACAGCGGATATAGCCGCTTGCTTCTGTGCCTCTTTCTGGGCATTGATCGTCTCCTCGGTCAGCATGTTCACACCTGCCAACGCCGCACCTGCCACAATCGTGATGCAGGTTAGGGAGAGCATCATATTCTTCAGTGTACTTTCTAACTTCTTCATTTTCATTTATCTTTTAGTAGCCAAAGGCTACGGTCTTTTGTCTTTTAGCGTAGCGGTCTTTCAGCGCAGCGGTCTATTTTTTAACGACCTCGCCAAAGCGTTTGGGTGCAATGCGATTGAGCAAAGGCACGCAGCCGTTCATGATCAGGATAGCAAACGACATACCTTCCGGGTAAGCACCCCACGTACGGATAACAACGACAATCACGCCGATGCCTACGCCGAAGATGATCTTACCCCAAGCCGTCATCGGGCTGGTCACATAGTCCGTTGCCATGAATATAGCACCGAGCATCACACCACCGGTCAGCAGGTGAGTCATCGGACCGCTACCTATACCGCAGGCACTCAGTATAGCCGTGAACACAGCCACCGTGCCCAGGATCGAAACAGGTATATGCCAGCTTATCACGCGCGTACATATAAGGAATATACCGCCGATGAGCAGCGCCAGTGCACTGATCTCACCCATCGAACCGCCCATGATATGCTCCGGCACACAGCTCAGGAACGCATCTTTCAGGCTCTCCAGTTCAAACTGTTGCCCTTCGAGCACGGCATGTTTCATGTACGACAGCGGCGTAGCGGCTGTTTCGGCATCAAGGTAACTTGTCGCAAAGCCCTTTGCTACAGGCCAGGTCGTCATAGCTGCCGGGAACGAGATGAGCAGGAACACACGTCCTACCAATGCCGGGTTGAATACGTTCTGACCTATGCCGCCGAACACCATCTTACCGATACCGATGGCGAATATTGCGCCCAGAACGGTCATCCACCAAGGCAGGTTACTCGGCAGGTTCATCGCTAACAGCAAACCTGTCAGCACGGCACTCAAGTCGAGCAACGACGGCTGCTGCTTGAGCATATACTTCGTTATGCACCACTCCGTCAGCACACAAACGGCTATACTGATCAACGTGGTGATGAGTGCTCCCCAGCCAAACGCAACGAGGCTGACAGCAAACGCCGGCAGCAACGCCACAATGACCAGAAGCATGTTTTTCTGCACACTGTCTCCGCTATGCACGTGCGGAGCCGCAGATGTCATGAGTTGACTCATAATATTTACGATTTACGAATTTACGATTTACGATTTATTTCTTCGCAGCAGCCTGGCGTTCGCGGATCATAGCGCCCACTTTGCCTTTGCCTGCGCGTATTCCGTCAAGCAGCGGACGGTGAGCCGGGCAGGTAAACACACACGAACCACAATCGATGCAGTCCATCACTTTGTGTTTCTCCATCTCTTCCCACTCTTCGCCTTTCGCCATGCTCGACAGCAAGTACGGCTCCAAGCCCATCGGGCAAGCCTCGACGCACTTCCCGCAACGGATACACGGCGACGGTTGCGGACGATAGCACTCGTCTTCCGGCATAAACAGCAACGCACTCATTCGTTTGTTGGCTGGCATCGTCTCGATGTTCGACATCGAGCGTCCCATCATCGGACCACCGGCAATCACCTCGCCCGTGCGCTCAGGCACGCCGCCAACCATCTCTACGAGTTGCGACGTCGGAGTACCGAAACGTACAAGGTAGTTACCCGGCTTCTTCACGTTCTTGCCGGTGATGGTCATCACGCGGGAGATGAGCGGTTTGTTCTTCTGTACAGCCTCGTAGATGGCAAACAACGTAGCCACATTATCCACCACAGCACCTGTCTCGATAGGCAGCGCACCCGACGGCACTTGTCGCCCTATGCACGCATCAATCAGCTGTTTCTCACCGCCTTGCGGATATTTAACCTTCAGTGCACGCACCTCTATGCCCAGCACTCTCGATGCCAACTCGCCCATGTGCTGAATTGCGTCAGGTTTGTTCGCCTCGATGCCGATGATTGCGCGGTTCACACCGAGAGCCTTCATCACGATCTTGATGCCCACGATGATCTCCTCACCGTGCTCAAGCATCAGCTGATGGTCGTTGGTCAAGTACGGTTCGCACTCTACGCCGTTCACGATCAGCACCTCGGCTTTCTTGCCCGGAGGAGGCATCAGTTTCACGTGTGTCGGGAAGCAAGCGCCGCCCAGACCCACGATACCTGCATCCTGAATCTTCTGGATGATATCCTTCGGCTCCAATGTGCACTCATGGATGAGGGTAGCCGAACGGTCGATGGTCGGCAGCCACTCGTCGCCCTCAACGTCGATAAAGATTGCCGGAGCAGGTACGCCCTGACCGTCTAACACATTGTCGATCTTCGCCACCTTACCACTAACCGGCGAATGAACAGGAGCACTCACAAAGCCACCTGCTTTGGCGAGCAGCGTTCCTACCTGCACCTTGTCGCCCACAGCCACTACGGGCTGTGCCGGCGCACCGATATGTTGCGACAGAAGCACGGCTGCCTGCTTGGGCAGCGGAGCTTCCACGATCGCCTTGTGTGCAGAGTACGCCTTGTTGTCATGCGGATGAACTCCGCCTATGCAAAATGTATTCTTCATATCGTTAATATTTTCGTGTTGTTATCCGCCAAAGTTGGCGGATGGTATTAAGCCAAATGCCCCAGCAAATTGGGGAAGATAGCACGCGGCGTGGGCAACGACTTGATTACCTCGGCGCACTTCGGGTCGCTGATGAGTACGTCCGGCGCACCCAGAGCCACCGCACGTTGCGGTGAGAACGCACCTGCCTGAGCCGTTTCCTTCGGAGCCTCAGCCTCAGCTGCCGGCACAAGGATAGCAGCCACCTGATCCATAACGGGCTCGCCGCCTACGGGGCAACTCAATCCGGTTATGTTGCCTTGCTTGACGCACGCCTCAGCAAAGTTCCGGCAACCGGCAAATCCACAGCCGCCGCAGTTAGCACCCGGCAATACGGCTTGCACCAAGTCGATGCGCGGATCTTCCTCCACAGCAAACTGACGAGCCACCACATACAACAGGATCGATGCAATCAATCCCGTCAGTCCTAATACGAGTAGTGATAAAAGTATTGACATATCTAATGTTTAATTAATTTTGCGCACCCAAAACGTGAATTTGCGTTGCAGTTTATCCCTGAACATCCTCAGCACCACATAGTACACTGCCACGCTCACCAATGCCGCTGTTCCTGCTTTCGCTTCGCTCCAGCCCATTCTGTCAAACCCCGCGACAGCCGCCACCAGCAGCAAGAACGGAATAATGTACGCCAGGAACACCGCCAGCCAACCGGCTTGTTCGCGCACCAGCACCTCAACCTCATCGCCCACTTGCAGCGGTTCGGTCATCCGCGCCTCTATCCGTTTCTCCCTGCTCTCCGATGCCATGCACATCTTCGCCGCGTGACACGCAGCACACGCGCTGGTTTGAGCGATGCGAACTATCGCCATCTCACCATCCACGCGCTCTACAATTCCATTATGACGGATAGAGTCTTCCAATTCGGCGACAAAGATACAAAAAATTTTTGATATTTGCAAGCAAAATGCATTTTTTTATATATTTTTCCACATTTTTGACAAAAAATTTGCAAATTCGGTATTTTTTTTGTATCTTTGTTGCGGATTATTGTACATATGCACGAAAATTATGGCAAAAAGACCCTCTAAATCCCGCAACGAAGCGGAAGACAAATTCATAGATTCTCTCACCGACCCCAAGAACCTGAGTTCTATCGCCGGCAAAGTAAAGACCGGCGTGCAGTCGGAGCAATTCCGTGTGATATGCGGCGTTGTGTTGGGGCTGTTTACGCTCTATCTGGCGATAGCATTCATCAGTTTCTTCTTTACGGGCGACGCGGACTTCTCTATTCTGGAGATGAGTCGTGCCGAGCGCGCTGCCAACCGTCTGGAGATCCAGAACTGGATGGGTCTTCCGGGTGCTGCGCTGGTGTTCCTGATGGTGCACGAAGGCTTCGGCTTGGCGAGTGCGGTGCTGATCGCGCTACTCGGTATGTGCGCGAACAAACTCCTGCGTCCTGCCCAAACAGGCTTGCTGAAGTTTACTATCTGTGCAGCATTCTGGGTGCTGTACGGTGCTGCATTGCTCGGTTACGTCGATTACCTGCTGGGCGAGAAACTGTTCTTCCGCCTCGGTGGTGCGTTTGGCGCAGTGGTGACCACGTGGGCGGTATCGTACGTCAAAGTAATCGGACTGCTCTTCATACTGATTGCATTGGGACTGATCTTCTTCATCTGTGTCGATAAGACCTTCATCCCCAAGATGCGCAAGGTTTGGCAGTGGCTGAAAGGATTGTTCCATAGCAAGAGTGCGGAATCCACAGAACTGACGGAAGGGGGAGAGGATTTGGGTACGGAATCCACAGAACTGACGGAAGGAGAGGATTTGAGTGCAGCATCTACGGAAAGCACGGAGATTGAACTGGTGATCGCCGGCAAGGAAGACGAAGAGGAGGAAAAGACCGACGAAGGCAGCGGATTGACGCTGGAGATCGTGGGACAGGAGCCGACAGAGACCATCGAAGAGGTAACAACAGACGAACAGGACGAAGACCAACCCGCAGAGGACGAGGCTGAGCCGACTCAGGATGAGGGCGATGAGAACCCCGACCTTGAGATAGCCGATGTCAAGAAAGTTGAACTCGCCGAGGATTCCCCGGAAGCCCTACTCCAAAAATACGGCGAATATGATCCGCGCAAAGAGCTCGAGTTGTATGAGTTCCCCTCGCTCGACCTATTGAAAGTTTATCCCAACGAAACATCGCCCGTCATCGACCAGGCTGAGCAGCAGAAGAACGCCGACAATATCGTTACAGCGCTGCGGAACTTCGGCGTGGAGATCGACAGTATAAAAGCAACCGTCGGACCTACCGTCACGCTCTATGAGGTGCGTCCGAAAGCCGGAGTGAAGATCGCACGGATTCAGTCGCTCGAGAGCGATATCATGTTGTCGTTGGCAGCGAAAGGTATCCGTATCATCGCGCCGATGCCGGGCAAAGGTACGGTCGGTATAGAAGTGCCGAACGAGAAACCGCAGATGGTCAGCATGCACTCCGTTATCGCATCGAAGAACTTCCAGGAGAACACGAAGATGCGCTTGCCGATAGCTATCGGACGCACGATCACGAACGATATATTCATGTTCGACCTCGCCAAGACCCCGCACTTGCTCGTTGCCGGAGCAACAGGTCAAGGTAAGTCCGTTGCCATCAACGCTATCATTACCTCGCTGCTGTACAAAAAGCACCCAGCTGAGCTGAAGATGGTGCTCGTTGACCCGAAGATGGTTGAGTTCGCGCCCTACAAGCCCCTGCTCAAGCACTACCTCGCCGCGATGCCCGATGCCGATGAGAACCAGGTAGTCATCACCGAGTGCGACAAGGTAATCAACACCCTCAACTCCCTCGTCATCGAGATGGAGAACCGCTACAAGCTCCTCATGGATGCCGGCGTGCGTAACCTCGAGGACTACAACGACAAGTTTGTTCACCGTCGCCTCAATCCCGAGAAGGTGGTCGATGGCACGTTGCATCATCAATACCTGCCCTACATCGTCATCGTTATCGACGAGTACGGCGACTTTATCATGCAAGCCGGCAAACAGGTCGAAACGCCTATCGCCCGCATCACGCAGAAAGCCCGTGCTGTAGGCATGCACATGATCCTTGCAACCCAGCGTCCTTCCGTCAACATCGTCACCGGTGTTATCAAGGCGAACATCCCGACGCGTATAGCCTTGCGCACGCAATCCGTCATCGACTCGCGTACCGTGCTGGATGCCAAGGGTGCAGAGCAACTCATCGGTCGCGGCGATATGCTTTATGCCGGCAACGGCGAGATAACACGTATTCAGTGCGCCTTCGTTGATACGCCGGAGGTGGATGCCATCGTCGAGCACGTGGAGAAACAGCAGCACTACTTCGAGCCCTACCAGTTGCCAGAGTACATCCCTGAAGGTGCAGAAGGCGAAGCACTCGCTCCCGGCAGCGTGGATATGAAGCGCCTCGACCCGATGTTCGCCGATGTAGCGCGCTATGTGGTCAACAAACAGGAAGGTTCAACCTCGCGACTGCAACGTGCGTTCGAGATAGGTTACAACCGTGCCGGCAAGCTTTCCGACCAACTCGAGGCGGCGGGTATCGTGGGTCCGAACAAAGGTCCAAAAGGTCGCGACGTACTCATCCAGGATCCGAATCAGTTGGAAACAAAGCTCGCGGAACTCGGAGTTAGTTAACCTCGATTTATCGAAATATCGAAAGTTATGAAGATCATTTTACTAAGCATATTACAATCCCTCTTCGCCCTGCTGGGGCAGAAGACGATGACTACGGACTTCACCATCACCGTGCAGCAGCAGGCTTCGCAGCCTGTATCGTACACCGGAACGATGTCTATGCACGGTGAGCAGTTCACGCTCGAGGCGTTCGGCACACAGGCATCGTACGACGGAAAAACGTTGTATATGTTCAATGAGGATGCCAACGAACTGACGCTCTCTACCCCATCCCGCGAGGAACTGTACGAAGCCAACCCGCTCATCTTCGCCAAAGCCATGGCGGATGCCTGCGAGGTGACGGAATCAACCACCAACGGTCTAACCACCATCACCTTCGTCCCCAAAGAGCCCGTAGGCATTGACAAGATAACGATGAAAGTCAAACCCCTCACCTCCGGCAAACAGGACTACGCCCCGACGACCATCACCCTCAAGGAAGGCGCACAAACGACCACAGTCCTGTTCCGCAACCTCCGCTACAGCGATGACCTCCGCGAGTACATCCTCAAGCCCGAAGGAGCCTTCATCAATGATATCCGCTGATAGAGCAGTGTGCACTTTTGCGGCATGTTTGCCGCAACCGCCCACATTCGAATTATCGAAATTCCGAAATATCGAAATATCGAAAAAATAACTAAAATATCAAACAACATGAGAACAAGAATGGTTGCAGGCAACTGGAAAATGAACAAGACCCTGCAAGAAGGCGTTGAGCTCGCCCAAACGCTCAAGAACGATGTTAAGACCCCCAACTGCGCCGTAGTTATCGGCACGCCGTTCATCCATCTGGCAACCGTAGCCGAGTTGCTCAAGGGCTCACCTATCAAGGTAGCCGCTGAGAACTGCGCCGACAAGGACAAAGGTGCATTCACCGGCGAGGTTAGTGCCGCTATGGTGGCTTCGACGGGTGCTGAGTACTGCATCCTCGGTCACTCAGAGCGCCGTGCTTACTACCACGAGGACTTCGAGATCCTCAAGAACAAAGTCGAGTTGGCTCTGGCTAACGGTCTGAAGGTGATCTTCTGCATCGGCGAGGTGAAAGAGGAGCGTCTGGAGAACAA
>CADBAZ010000071.1 GCA_902792835.1 uncultured Bacteroidales bacterium | reverse complement strand
TTCGTTGTTAGTTGTCTTCGTTAAATGGCAATACCGGTACGCATAATGTCATCATAAAGCGGTGAAGGATGCGATTTCTCGACCAGTACAGGTTCAATCAGCAGGCTCACTTTGTCCACGTCGTGCCAAAGGCTTTTAGTGTAAGCAAACCAGTTGTCACCGATTGTGGGCACAACAACAGCCACATCAATATCACCGAACATATACACTTGCGCTTCATTGTTGAAACGAGGCATAATAATCTCTTTGTATTGCTTGACAAGTTTTATAGCTTCTGCTTTATCCATGATTGTAGTTCTTTTGTTGTGTCGATTATGTGTCGGCAGGCTGATTCGGTTAATACTTGTGCCAATTGGTTCTTATATTCCGGATAGCGTGCCTGAATGTTAAATGTCGATATGGTGTCTATAAAATCTTTCTGCTCTTCTGACAGCTGTTCATATAGTCCGCATCCTTCTGCAAGCCGTTTGTGGTTGTGGATATGGAAGATATCGTGACCCACCTCTTTTTGTGGTTCCATTTTGGAACCTCAAGTTTGTAAACTCCTGATTTGTAAGCTGAAACATAAAGTCTTCAGGGAATCGTTCTATATTCCTTTGCACTTGTTTATTCAGTATTTTTGTCTCGACTCCGTAGAGTTGTGCCAAGTCGCTGTCAAGTATCACTCGCTCCCCACGGATGACGTGTATCATCTGTTGTACTTTTTCCGTAGTGAGTGCTATCGGTGTTTCAGTTAATTTTACTATTTCATTTTTCACTTTCGCCATATTATGCTATTGTTGTCGTTCTTGACGTTATTGTCATTGTCGTTCTTGTTGTTATTTGTTAATTTTTTGCCTTGACCCTTTTGACCCTTTGGCAGTTTGCCAATGTCTTATGTGCATGTGTAATACGCATATGCACACGCACACCAAAAGCCAACAAAATTACAAAAAAGTTTGTAATAATACAAATTTTCTTGCATTTTTTTGCCAAAATAGGGGGAAAATGTGCCGTTTTTAAGCAAAATGGCGATTTTTGAGCTTTTTAGCAGGCAAAAAGTTAAGGTTTTTTACTCAATATTTTTAAGAAAATAAACCGCAATAAACCTACATAAACAAATCAATTCAACAAAGAGGGGTATCACAATTTGTGATCCCCCTATGATTTTCAGTGAATTACGAAGGTGAGAAAAAATGATTTGATAGACATTGGGAGTACAAAATTTAACATTTGGGAGCGGATAGGATCGACTTAGTACCGACATAACCCCGATATTCCCCCGATAAAGGTGGACACTTGTTTAACAAATTTTAAGATTTGTTTGCTGATATGTTAATAGCGCAGTATTACTTGCCTAAGCCGTCGAGCAGACCTTCAATCGCGCCGCCGAGTTCGATGAAGGAGTCGTGAAGACCTTTGGTACTCTCGTCGAAAGAGTGTTTGGCAAACTGCGCAAGGCAACGACCTTTGAGTCTGCCGATTTCGCGAATCTGTTCGTCGGTGTAATCGTAACGGTCAAGAGTCTGGCAGATCTCGGAGTAATGCATGGCAGCATCGTCCCAGTCAGCATCCGACCAACGGTCAGACTTCTGTTCGATGCGATCGGTGAACTTCTGCAGATCGTCCATAGCCGTCTGCGCGGGGTGGCAAGCTGCAAGCAGCAGACTTAGCAACATCAATGGGAGAAAACGTTTCATGATTTTAGATTTATGATTTCAAATTTATGATTTATGCGAGAACATATAGCCCTCCGTGGACAATGCGGATGCGGATGTCCTTGGGCATATCGGCGGGACTGCCGTCGATGTGGAAGGGCGCAGTTTTCTCGCGAACAAGAGTTATATCGCTGGCGCGGAGCGTGTGCATCAGTGGGCTGCGGTCGATGTTTCCGATGAAGAGCCTTGCAGCCAGCGGCAGTGCGCCGAGGATAGCATGCCTGGACATCATCATGATATCCATTTGTCCGTCTTGCAGATCAGCGCGCGGTGCGATAAGTGCGCCGTAGCCCCATTGGTTGGCGTTGGCGATAGTGACGAGGAACGACTTGTGCGTTTCGTCAATTCCGTCGCCTATAACATGATAAACCTTTGGTTTGTAGGTGAATGCCAGACGGATAATATTCTGAAAGTAAGTCATGAACCCTCGCGTAGTACTGCTGGCAAAATGGTCGGCAATAACGGCATCAAACCCTGCGCCACAAGTACTTACGAACAGTTCATCGTTCGCCAAACCGTAGTCAATAGGCGTCGGTTTAGCGTGGTTTAGTCGCTCGATAGCCGCCTTGACGTTAATGGGAATATTGAGGTGTCGGGCGAATCCGTTGCCGCTACCCATGGGCAGAATGCCGATGGCAGTACGAGTGTCGCGCACGCCACGTGCGACTTCATTAAGTGTACCGTCACCGCCAACGGATACCACGGCATCAAAACCTCGCTGCACGAATTGTTGCGCCAACTCCGTAGCATGCCCGGCATATTCGGTATAGACAATCTCCGGTTGCCATTGGCTTAGATCCAGCGTGCGCATGATGAGTTCAGGCAACGAGTGCTTGGCTTGCTGCGTACCCTTGGCTCCGGAAATGGGGTTGATGATGAATGCTATGTTTTTCATTGATTGACAGTTAATTCGATGCGTTCAGCTTGAACGGTGTTACCGAGGAAAAGCGTCGCGGCAGAAGAGAATCGCTCGGCATCATCGGTCGTGAGATAACGGCATGAACCGGACTTCTGCAACTGCGTTTCGTACTCCGGATGACGCTGTAGGTAATCGGCAAGACTGCGCGCAACAATCTCCCCTTGGGCAATCGTTTTGCAAGGGTGTCCGAGACTCGCCAATTCGGCATCAATGGCGGGTTGGATGAGCGGATAATGGGTGCAACCGAGCAGTAAGGTATCAATCATCGGATCGCGGGCGAGGAGTTCTTGCAAGTACTTGCGGATGAAGTACTTAGCTCCGTCGGAGTTGTGTTCGCCGGCTTCGATGAGTGGCACCCACATCGGGCAGGGTTGCTGGGTGACAATAAGAGATCGACCATAAATGGTTGATGCTATTTTGTCGAGTTCGAGCACGTAGGATTCGGAGGAAACGGTAGCCGGCGTAGCGAGGATGCCGACATGACCGGTGCGCGTGATGGACGGCACGACTTCAACCGTCGGGCGAATGACGCCGAGGACATTTACTATTTTCTCATTTTCCCATTTTCTCATTTGAGCATTGATCAATGGTAAGTCGTGCTGCTGGATGGTGCGCAGGGCTTTGGCGGATGCTGTGTTGCAGGCAAGGATGATGAGCGTGCAGCCCTGGCTGAACATATATCGGACGGCATCGAGGGTGTAGTGGTAGATGCAATCGAAGGAACGCGTACCGTAAGGCGCACGCGCATTGTCGCCGAGGTAGAGATAATCGTACTCGGGTAGAACCTTGCGAATCTGACCAAGAATAGTCAAACCACCGTAACCGCTGTCAAAAATGCCGATCATATTTATTAGTCAAAAGTCAAAAGTCGAAAGTCAAAAGCTGTCAAATTTTACTAAAACGCTGCAAAATTACAAAAAAATACGCAAATATGCAAATTATTTGGCATAATTCTTGCAAAAGTCAAAAAAAAATTGTAACTTTGTAGGCGCGAACGCTTTCGACAACGCGGTCGCATCAGATGACGCGCTGCGTCATAAAGGCGACCGGTGTCTCAGCTCTCCGGAAAACCAATGCTTTGCATTGCTTTCCCGGGGTCGTAGAAACCATAAACAAACCCTAAAACAAGCAAACAAAACTAAAAACAGATAAGCATTATGAAATTTCAAGTATCAAGTAAGCGGCTGTTCGATCAGCTGCAAGCCGTAAGCCGCGTGATAGGAAGTAAGAACAGTCTTCCTATTCTTGACGATGTATTGTTCCGTCTGGAAGGTAACGAGTTGTCGTTGACCGCCTCCGACGGCGAGACGACAATCCGCACGCGTCTGGAGGTAGAAGAGGCTGAAGGCAGCGGGACTGTTGCTTTCGGTGCGAAGATCCTGATTGAGACCTTCAAGCAATTCCCCGAAGTACCCCTGAACTTCAAGATTGACGAGCAGAACTTCGGAATGACCATCAGTTCGCCGAACGGAGAATATTCCGTAGTAGGTGTGAACGGCGCTGAATATCCTGAGGTTGCTTTTGCAGCAGAGCAAGACAGCCACGCGCTGAAGATGTCGTCGGAGTTGCTGTTGGATGCCATCTCGAAGACGATCTTCTGCACAGCCGAGGATGAGTTGCGTCCGGTGATGAACGGTATATTCTTTGACCTCGCGCCCGAGAAAGCTACGTTGGTAGCTACCGACGCTCACCGCTTGGTTCGCTATACGAACACAACGGTGCATGTCGATGAGCCCGCAAGTTTCATCCTTCCGAAGAAACCCGCTAATCTGCTCAAGAACGTGCTGGTAAAGGACGATGGCGACGTAGATATCCGTTTCGGTGCACGAAACGTGCTGTTTACGTTCGGTACAACGGAAATCGTTTGCCGCCTGATTGACGGCCGCTACCCGAACTACAACGCCGTTATCCCGCAGAACAACACGAACATTATGACCATTGACCGTCTGACGTTCCTGTCGGCTTGCAAGCGCGTGGCAGTGTTTGCCAACACGAGCACGGCATTGATCCGTCTGGCATTGTCAGAGAACAGCGTAACCATTTCGTCGCAAGACATCGACTTCTCGACCGCAGCCGAGGAGAAACTCGTTTGCTCGTACGGCGGCACGCCGATGGCAATCGGTTTCAAGGCTCCGTTCCTCTGCGAGATTCTGAGCACGCTGGAGTCGGAAGAGGTGCAGCTTGAACTCGCCGATCCGGCACGCGCCGGATTGATTCTGCCGAGCGAGGATGCAGAGAACGAAGAGCTCCTCATGTTGCTCATGCCGATGCTCCTCAACGATTAATATTTTGTTTTTTCTCGGCATCTTTGCGTTTTTCGGTTCGGTCATTATGGTCACCATAACTCCCTCACGAGAAAACACAAATCTGCTCGATTAAAATCCAAAATAAGCACAATATGAGGATTCAATTAAACCGCCCGCTCGTCTTCTTTGACTTGGAGACGACGGGCGTCAATATCGCCAAGGACAGAATAGTTGAGTTGTCGTACTACAAGGTTTTCCCCAACGGAACAAAGGAGGGGAAGACTTACCGCGTGCGTCCGACAATCATTGATGCATTGGGCTTGGAAACGACAATGCATATTCCCGAGCAGGCGTCGGAGGTTCACGGCATCTATGATGAGGACGTAAAGGACTGCCCGACGTTCACGGAGATAGCCCGTGAAGTAGCAGCAGTGTTCGAGGGTGCGGATATAGCAGGCTACAACTCCAACCACTTTGATATACCGCTGTTGGGCGAGGAGTTCCTCAGAGCCGGTGTGCCGTTTGAGTTGCAAGACAGGAACATGATTGATGTGTTCACTATCTTCACGCGCAAAGAACAACGCACATTGTCAGCCGCTTACGCCTTCTATTGCGGCAAAGACCTTACAGACGCTCACTCGGCGAACGCCGATACGATGGCAACCTACGAGGTGCTGATGGCGCAGACAGAGCGTTATGCTGACCTGCCGAAAGACGTAACAGGCTTGGCGCAATACTCTGCTCCGGCGCAGAAGTTCGCCGACTTGGCAGGCAAACTCTCGTACAATGCCAAAGGTGAGGTGGTTTTTGCGTTTGGCAAGTACAAAGACGTGCCGGTAAGCGAGGTGCTGGTGAAAGACTCCGGCTACTACGGCTGGATCATGCAGGGCGACTTCCCGCAATACACCAAGAACGTGATAGCGAACATTAAATTGCAACAACGATTAACTAATAGACCGCTGCGCTGAAAGAGTAAAGACCGCTTGCGCTAAAAGACAAAAGACCAAGTGAATAATGAACTGCACATATTAGGCTGTGGTAGCGCACTACCCACATTCCAGAACTCACCTGCTTGCCAGGTGCTGGAGTTGTGTGACAAGTCGTTTATGATTGATTGCGGCGAGGGCAGCCAGATCTGGTTTAGGCGCATGGCGCTGAAGACCGGCAGGCTGTACAACGTGTTTATCTCTCACCTGCACGGCGACCACTGCTTCGGTTTGATAGGTCTGATCTCGACATTCGGGATGATGGGCAGAACTCAGCCGCTGCATATCTACGCTCCGGCAGACTTGGAGCGGTTGATGCAACCGTGGCTGGATTATCACTGTCAGGGAATGTCGTACGAGATTATCTTCCACGCCATCAATCCGCGTAAGAGCGAGGTGATCTACGAAGACCGGACAATCAGCGTAACCACTATCCCGCTCAAGCACAAAGTGCCGACCTGCGGATTCCTGTTCACCGAGCATCACCGCGATCAAGAGCCTGTCAAACGTTACGCCTATTGCTCCGACACACGTTATACGGAGAGTGTTATGCCCATCATCGAGGGTGTGCAGACGCTCTATCATGAGGC
This sequence comes from uncultured Bacteroidales bacterium, assembly GCA_902792835.1. Classification (GTDB taxonomy): domain Bacteria; phylum Bacteroidota; class Bacteroidia; order Bacteroidales; family Paludibacteraceae; genus Colicola. The sequence goes on along the minus strand of CADBAZ010000071.1, from coordinate 2,919 downwards.
AACATATCTGAATCGCTATGCCGACCGCTGCAAGACTACATTGCACTCAACGGCCGCTGAGGCTGCTACCATAGCGCAGAAAGCCAATGCCGGACAACTGATCATCGGGCACTACTCGGCACGTGTGGATGACCACACAGAGTTCCTCAACGAGGCAAAAGAAATCTTCCCTAACACGATTATGGCGTGCGAATGCACGACTTACACGATATGAAAGCAACAGTGACATATACGTGCAGTAACTGCGGAGCGCATGCTTCGCAGGCATTGGGGCGTTGTCCGGTGTGCGGCGAATGGGGCACGATGATGGAGGAAGTGCAAGTACAGGAAAAAGCCAAAGGTGTTCGTCCGCGCACAGAATCGAAGGTGCAACGACTGCAAGAAGTAAGCGTGACGGAGGATCAGCGGCTTGACATGCACAGCACGGAACTCAACCGTGTTCTTGGCGGCGGGTTGGTTCCCGGGTCACTGGTGCTACTTGGCGGCGAGCCGGGTATAGGCAAATCCACGCTCGCACTACAAGTGCTGATGCAGATGGGCAAACCCGTGACGCTCTACGCAAGCGGCGAGGAGTCAGTCAAGCAAATCAAACTCCGCAGCGAACGTATAGCCGGAACACCCGAAAATCTGTATATAGTCGCCGAAACATCGCTGGAGAAGATCCTCGAGCACGCCAAGACACTCAAACCGGAGATTGTGGTAGTGGACTCCATCCAGACCATCGGTACAGAGACTATTGATGCCACTATCGGTTCGCTCTCGCAAGTCAGGGAATGTGCAGCTCGCATCCTACAATTCGCCAAAGAGACGAACACACCTTTCATCATCGTCGGTCATATAACCAAAGAAGGATCACTGGCTGGTCCGAAAGTGCTGGAACACATAGTGGACACTGTTTTGCAATTCGAGGGTGACCAACATTATATGTACCGCGTGCTCCGTGCCCAAAAGAACCGTTTCGGTTCGACATCGGAGATCGGCATCTTCGAAATGCAGCAAGACGGCTTGCGCGAGGTGACCAACCCGTCAGAACTGTTACTCAGTTCGAACCGTGACGGGCTGTCTGGTATCTCTATCGCCGTAGCCGTTGAGGGTGTTCGTCCGCTACTGATTGAGGTGCAAGCATTGACATCCTCGGCAGCCTACGGCACGCCGCAACGCTCGTCCACGGGCTTTGACTCACGGCGACTGAATATGCTTCTTGCTGTACTGGAGAAACGCATCGGATTCAAACTGCTGATGAAAGATGTGTTCCTTAACATTGCCGGCGGACTAAAGGTCAACGATCCGGCGATAGACTTGGCAGTGCTGGTTGCCGTGCTGTCGTCGTCGATGGATATAGCCCTGCCCACAGACTGCTGCATGACAGGCGAGGTGGGTTTGGCAGGCGAGATACGACCTGTCAACCGCATTGACCAACGTATAGGGGAGGCGAAGAAGTTAGGATTCTCGCGGATATTGATTCCTGCCGGACAAAAATACCAGGCAGTCAAAGGCATTCAGGTGATAGAAGTGGCACGCGTAACAGACGCTGTAAGACTATTGTTTAAACAGAGTTAGAATGATTATCAAGCATTTAGGAGAATATTGGCTATTGATGGCGCGGGTGTTCCACATCCCTGACAGACAAAGGATGTTCTGGAGGCAGTTCAGCCGCGAATTGGAGAAACAGGGATTGCAGTCCCTGCCTATTGTGATTGTTATCTCCCTGTTCATCGGTGCTATTCTGACCATTCAGGCGAAGATTAACACCGAGAATCCGTTTCTGCCGACATATATCGTGGGTCTGCTAACCCGCGAAACGCTGCTGCTGGAGTTCTCGTCCACGATCCTCTGCCTTATCTTGGCAGGTAAGGTCGGTTCGAACATCGCTTCGGAGATCGGAACAATGCGTATTACCGAGCAGATTGACGCCATGGAAATCATGGGCGTGAACTCTGCCAATTACCTTATTCTGCCGAAGATTCTGGCATTTATGACCATGATGCCCATGCTGGTTATCCTGTCCACAACCATCGGTATCATCGGCGGATGGGCGGTCGGAGAATTTACGGATATCATCACCGTGGCGGATTACTTGGTGGGTGTGCAATACGCATTCAACCCGTACTTCGTGTGGTACGGAATCATCAAGTCGCTGTTCTTTGCGTATATTATTACGTCGATGTCGTCGTACTACGGCTATATGGTACGAGGCGGAGCTCTTGAGGTAGGCAAAGCTTCAACGAACGCGGTGGTTAACTCGAATATTATCATCCTGTTGATGGATCTTGTGCTCTCACGATTACTGTTATGATTCAAGCAATTGACATAGTAAAGCGATTCGACGACCTGCTGGTGCTCGATCATGTGAATGCCACGTTTGAGGATGGAAAGGTGAACATGATCATCGGTCAGTCGGGTAGCGGCAAAACAGTGCTGCTCAAGTCGCTCATCGGTATTCATCCTATCAATTCCGGGCGAATAGAATATGATGGCAGAAACCTGCCTAACATGAAGGAGAAAGAAGTGCGCATGTTGCACCGTGAGGTAGGCGTGTTGTTCCAGGGCTCTGCACTCTTCGACTCGATGACGGTACTGGAAAACGTACTTTTCCCGATGCAGATGTTCGGCAGGATGACCAACGAGGAAATGAACGAACGTGCACGGTTCTGCCTCAATCGTGTGCAGATAGCCGAACATGCACTGACGCTGATGCCTGCGGAGATCTCCGGCGGTATGCAGAAGCGCGTAGCTATTGCCCGTGCTATTGCACTCAACCCCAAGTACCTGTTCTGCGACGAACCGAACTCAGGCTTGGATCCCCAGACCTCGCTCGTGATTGACAAACTCATCCAAGATATCACCCGCGAGTATAACATCTGCACCATCGTCAACACCCACGACATGAACTCCATTATGGAGGTGGGCGACAACATT
>CADBAZ010000070.1 GCA_902792835.1 uncultured Bacteroidales bacterium | reverse complement strand
ATATTTGTCTAACCTGTTAAATCAATAACGCGTATGTCAGTTACCGTATTTGAAGACCCGTGCCCAAAGCCCGGGCAGATGGCAGCCACATTGCGTCGGCGTCTGCAAACCTGCGAGAAACGCATCATTGAAACAGCCAACTGGGATACTGAATACTTTTACGACAAATCACTTTCATATGAGGAAATCGATCAACTGAAGGCGCTACTCAAGAAACGGCAGCGCATCCTCAATAAGATGTGCGTGTACACAGATAATGAGGTGAAACGATTGGAAGAGCTCAATGCTATGTTCATTGATGCCATACGACAGATGAACCAGGATTTAGGCAATTTGTATGACAGCCGCATAGCAATGCCCAACATGGAGCAATATAACAGTCATCCGACATGGCTTGACAGTATGATTTATTATGATTTCTATGCAGAGAACTCTGTTCTCAAAATGCCGGAGGATGACTATTACGGCTCGCAATTCGACAAAATGCTGGAGTTGCTTTGCGCCGAAGAAAAAGATCTCACCTATAAAGGATGTTATGGACTATGCAGACAATTGGGAGACACTTTCATTGAGAAAACGTACGACGGAGCGTACGAGCGCAATCCGGCACTACAAGACCTTATCAAGTATCATTTGTACTCTGTACCCGATGTGCTCCGTATGAACAAATTCACGATGGAGATGAACATGAAGCAATCACGAACACTTGCGGTTTCGTAAAAATGCCCATGAAGATATGAACAATGTAATAGTAATAATGGAGTAAGCCGAAAAGCCAGAAGTGAGTAGGCTCAATAAAATATTCAATATTATGAAAAAACTATGTACAGCATTGATACTATGCTTGGTTAGTATTATGGTGCAAGGACAAATGGAACTTATTGGCGCCTATACGTCTTGTGGTTATCAATTCCAAATTCTGGCAACCGATCCTCAAAATGGAAACTTTATTGTAGTAATTAACACAAATGGAGCTCAATTGGCTATAGAAAGTGAAGACTTGGCGCATTTCAAGGATACGTTGTTGTTAGTCCGTGATAAATATGTTGAATGGAAAAAAACAGCCGAGGAAAACAATATTTTGGAGACAAAGAAGGAGTTCCCATATACTTTCCCTAAAATGTTAGTCGGTTGGTGGACTAAATCCGAGGAATTAGAGGTCGCAGAAGATATATACTTTACGCCCAAATTCTATGTTCATGAAGGAAAATGCTCTATGGCGATAAACAAGGATGTTACATCACCCAAAAACGAGACAAAAAGGATAGTTTGGCTTTTATGCTCTGTTGAGGAATTTGACAAAATACTCAGTTATCTGGATGCAGAAACTATAAATAGATTGTACCAAGCAAGGAATTTGTTGAAATAAATGTATATCATTAAATATCACGTATTATGAAAAAGAATTTATTATTCATTGCAATGCTTGGGGCATTTGCATGTTTGTTTTGCACATCGTGCAACAACAAGAAGGACGGTTCGTTAGTAGAAGGCTCTCCTTATGTGTATGAAGTTGAAGGTGAAATTCAGGAGGCTATTTTTCCTTCGGCAATTATTACATTTGAGGAAGATGGAACATTCAAGTATGAATGTTACGAAGTAAGTTGGCAAGATCCGGAATTTTTCGCAACGATTCAAGGAAAGTGGAATCAGAGGTTGACCGAGGACGATAAGATTATGATTGTACTCAACTATGATCTAAGCTCATTCACATCAGAATTATTCAGCGAAAATGATAAGAAAGATCTCTACGAGTATTTTGCAAATGAAAACCAACTTGTAGAAAACCATCAAAAACAAAATGAGCTATATGGCTTTGGCCCCGGATATATAGGAGCAAACGATAACTTTTTCAACGATCAAGGTGAGGTCATCCTATATTCAATAACTGGAAATTTGGACGATTAATCGTTATATATGAAACGGAGTAAGCCGAAAAGCCATAAGTGAGTAGGCTCAATTAAAATTATACAAATTATGGATAATGTACTATTTGAAGCAGGCTGTGAGAAATGGATCAACAAGCCTGGGTTTAATGGTCTTAAAATCTTCAAAATTGAGGATGATGTTCTGTATCTCGAATTTTTCGACGGGCGGAAGTTCTCTTCTCCGATAAATGATCTCCAAGTTCGACGGACAACAGGATGGAGGCTATTGTTGCAACCCGCACTTGGCCGATTATACGAACTCACTACTCCCGATGGAAAGGTGTTGAAAATAGGAGGGCTGTATACATATAAGGATTTTATGGGCTTTTTTGCAAATGTGACAGGTGCCAAAAGTCTTTTGAAGGCCGATGAGAAGGTGTGGGAGATATATGGTGTCCTCGACTCTCTTCCCAACACCAAGAAATCCGGTCTTGAGATTTTTGAGCTCATCTTGTCGTGGGGATTCATCGCATTCATTGTTCTTGGCATAATATTAGCAAACGCACTTTGATGAACATGGAAACAAACTTAATCGAGCAGTTAAATGAATCTGCCGACGGCTATAAGAAGCAATTGGAGGTTGCAAAGAATCTCGGGAAGATACTTCCTGTCGCCCAATGGGTAACTTACGGAACAATATTGGCTGCGATTGTTTGTATCTTTTCGGGGGATTCTTGTTCTATCTCAAGTCTTGTTTACAGCATGGAACATGCCCATAACAAAGGAGTGCTCAGTGCTCTGTTCTGTTTGGTATGTTTCTTGCTGAATTATCTTATTCCTTTTGTCAATTTCTATATCATTCATGCCATAGAAGTTTCGCTTAGCACACTTAAGCCGGAATATCAAGTTTCTGGAAGCATGACAACTTTCTTGAAATGGGGATATATCGGATTAGGTATACTGGGTATTATCTTCGAAATAGCAGAGATTGGAGACGAGGCTGCATTAATTCTTGCTCTATTTTATGTTGCCTTTATAATCGTTGAGGTGATTTGGGCGCGCAGGTTATCTCAGAAATGGACTAATCTCAGTTCGTGGCACAAGAAGACAGCAGACTTGCTGCGGAACTATGTGTACCTCGGATTAGGATGTTTTGTGATTGCGATTATCGCAGGTGCGATTAGTGAAGCTGCCGGAGACTTTGTAACTTACGTGATTTCCGGAGGTGTTGATCTGTATCTGTTCTATCTGTTTGGCACGTATTATAAAGAAATGGCAAACGTGTGCGCTTATGTTAAACGTAACCCTAATAATACAACAGAATGAAACGAATTATTATTGCATTAAGTGTACTATGTACATTTCTGCTCTCTTCCTGTTCTGCACTTTTGGCACCAACTCACGCTGAGGATGATAGTGTCTTGATCAATGTTTATGATAAAACAGTAGGATTGGATGACGGTGTGCGAATTGCACATGCGATTTTCGGCATTCAAGAAGCATCTCGAAGTGAGAAGCTCAAAAGTGTTGAAATGCTTGATTGGTGCTTAAATGAACAGATGATGGGAGATTCATACACCGGGTATTTTGTCACATATAAAGTTAAAGTTGGTGACGAAACATGGTACACCCTGGTAGATTTGATTGAATTTGATTCAGGTAGTTATGAAGGGAAGTTTATTGATACAGACCGTTCACTATCCACCATTCAAAGCATGTTGTACTAACCTTTCAAAGCATGATGTAGTAACTATTCAATAAGAACGCTGACCCATAGTCAGCGTTCTTATTATGTCATTGAAATAACAAGCCAGTCCAAAGCTAAAAACGTACGCCTACATCGGGCCATTCTCGGACAAATATCGTTCCCATATCGGTATCTCACCACAAGATATCCACAACATAACTATAAGATAACCATAAGATAAAGTCCCTGTTTTTGCATTTTTCACCTTATACTATATATATACTATGTATATATATACTTTTTGTTCATTTTTCTCAAAAATCAGAGCACTTACTTGAATTCCGCAGTGAGATAAATAACGCGGGCTGCGAGGTGAGCAAAATAGGCTGCATATAAGGCGTGCATACCGATTATAGCAGAGAATTGACCGTTGATAGTTGATAGAAGGAAGTAGGTCACTGCAAAGGCAAAAGCAGCCCAGAGCATGGCGTTGCGGATCTCTTTGCCGCGCGTGGCGCCAACATAGATGCCGTCCCACATAAACGCCAACATACTGACAATCGGCATCGCTACGAGCCAACCTAAATAATGGTGCATGGTATCAACAACCTCGCGATCCGTTGTCAGCGACGAAAACAATGCTTCCGGGAAAAGCAAATACAACAAACTGAAGAACACCCCTACTCCCGTGCCCCAAGCGAAGAGAGCCCTTATAATAGTCGAAAGTCGAAAGTCAAAAGTCGAAAGCTGATTGCTGATTTCTGATTTCTGATCTCTAATCTCTAATTGCTCTTCGCCGATGGCTTTGCCGACGAGGCTCGACATCGCCGTAGCTGCTACTGATAACCGTCCAACCGACATATACCACAATAAAACACAACGAACGGACAAACAGATCGGCGTTCAAGCGGAAGAAACGCTTGTTAGTTGAATGTTGAAAGTTTAGTGTTGAGAGTAGTCTGAAAGTGGAAAGTTGAAAGTTTGCTCGGTAGCGCACGGCAATCATAGCGAGCGCTGTAATCAGTCCCGTCCACTGGGCGATAAGTGTGCCATAGGCTACACCTGCCACGCCAAGCGAAGTATGTACCGCCAGCAAATACGAAGCCAGCATATTCACGCCGTTAACCACCAGATCGGTGACCATAGCCCGCACGCCGTCCTGCATGCCGATGAACCAGCCTTTGCAGGTCATGATCATCAGCGTAGCAGGTGCTGCCCAAATACGAATATTGTAATACGTGCGCGCGAACTCCGCCACTTCTTGTGAACACATTCATCGGGGTTGTCGGCTCCATAGGCTTGCGCCGTCAGACCCGCCGTACTCACCCTCAAGAAACCAAAACAGCCGTAGAGCATGTCAAACAACATGGTTCCTACGGCTATTCCGCCTATCGCCCACGCCGAACTGATATGTCCGGCTATAATCATATCCACTAATCCCACCAGCGGGATAGTGATGTTCGCCAAGATTGAGGGGATAGCAATCTTGAGAATGGCACTATGGATATTGGATCGTTGCACTGTCAGACCGGTACGCTGTATGAAGTGAGACATCACACAACGCAGTGGTCACACAACGCAGTGGTCTCACATCCCACTTCATCCTACGGTTACTTCGGGATTGATCTTGCGGATAAGGTTCTTTAGCACATCACCGGGACCAAACTCATAGAACTCCGTTGCGCCGTCGGCAATCATCTGATTGACAGACTGCGTCCAGCGAACCGGCGAGGTGAGTTGTGCAAGCAGGTTCTTACGAATCACCTCGGGGTCAGTCTGCGGCGTGGCACACACATTCTGATAGATCGGGCAAATGGGCTTATGGAAAGTGGTTGCCTCGATGGCTTTGCCAAGATCCTCGGCAGCAGGCTGCATCAGCGGCGAGTGGAACGCACCGCCTACAGACAGTTTGAGTGCACGCTTTGCACCCGCCTCTTTCAGCAAAGGCACTGCCGCATCAATACCGCTCACCGAGCCTGAGATTACGACTTGTCCCGGGCAGTTGAAGTTAGCTGCCACAACGATATCATCAATACCGGCACACACTTCCTCCACTTTCTCGTCCGGCAAGGCAATCACAGCAGCCATCGTTCCGGGTTGCAGTTCACAAGCACGCTGCATCGCTTCGGCGCGTGCACGAACGAGCAGCAAAGCATCCTCAAACGCCAACGCGCCACAAGCCACAAGAGCCGAAAACTCGCCCAGACTGTGACCGGCAACCATAGCCGGTTGCTCGACCGTATTGACCATAAATGCCGCTACAGAATGCAGGAATACAGCCGGTTGCGTCACACGTGTGGCACGCAGTTCTTCGTCTGTACCGCCAAACATCACATCGGTGATGCGGAAACCCAACAACTCGTTGGCGCGCTCAAACAGATCACGTGCCACTTCGTGGTTCTCGTACAGGTCTTTGCCCATACCTATAAACTGACTACCCTGACCGGGGAAAATGAATGACTTTGCCATAATAATTATTTAATTATTCAAAAAATTAAAGATTCAAAGATTAAATTTTACCTATTTCGATGCAAAGTTAAGAAAATTTATCGGATTTTGCAAAAAAAATCACTATACTCTTGCATAAATGCAAAATTTTTCGTAACTTTGCAACGCAAAGGTTTGCACTTACCATGACTAACTATATCTGATATATGAAAAAATCAACATTTATTCTCTTTTCTTTTGTGTCGTTGCTCTTGATGAGCGCGTGCGCCAAACAGCCTTCCGCTCAGGCAGAAGCAGTCGTTAACCCCATTATGCCTATTCATTACACAGGCGACGTACAACATCTGTGGCTGACGGATTACCTGCCTGCACTCAGCGGCGACGAGGCGATAGCTTTTGCCACAACGCCGGGCTACAACGTAACCAACTACGCTAACCTTGAGCTCGATCTGACAGGCGACAACAGCCTGAGTACACTCACCGTCATCGTCAATGACCAAGCCCGTTATGACATTGCTATTCTGCCCAAATTGCCGTTTGCCACGGGGCTGATTACCACAGGATGCTCGGACGAGGCTATCTCGTTCGCTTTGCCGGAAGAGGGTTACAACGTACAAGCCTATCTCGGCGACCATTTGCTTGGCTCCGATATGCTGACAATCAACGGCACAACAGGTACGTTGCGTATTCCTCAGTGCCCGAAAGGCCGATCGTTCCTACGCATCTATGCTGCCAATGCAGCTAACCGCCTGAATGACGTACTCATTCCGCTGCAAGACGGAAAGGTTGTTACCGATGCCGCACAGCTCACGCTCAACGACGATCAGACGCAAGTGCTCTACTCGCTCATGATTGACCGATTCCACAACGGCAACACGGCTAACGATGAGCCGCTGAACGATCCCGAGGTATTGCCGATTGTCGATTACCAAGGCGGTGACCTCGCCGGTATAACGGAGAAGATCAACAGCGGGTTCTTTGAGGACCTTGGCATCACAACCATCTGGATCTCGCCTATCACGCAGAACCCGACGGACGCTTGGGGACGTTACCCGTTCAAACATGGCAACAAATACGACCCGTCGAAGACCTATACGAAGTTCTCCGGCTATCATGGCTACTGGCCTATCTACAACAATGCGGTCGATTACCGCTTCGGCACTCCGGACGAATTGCGCGCTATGCTCGACGCCGCACACAAGCATAATCTGCATGTTGTGCTCGACTATGTAGCCAACCACCTGCACATCAATTCGCCCGTCATTCAGCAACATCCCGAGTGGATTACCGACAGTATTCTGCCCGACGGTCGTCGCAACTTCGAGTTGTGGGACGAGGCGCGATTGACGACTTGGTTCGACGTACACATCCCTTCGCTCAACTTGGAGCGACCGGAAGTGTGTGAGGCAATGACCGACACTGCCTTGTTCTGGCTTGCGAATTTTGACTTCGACGGTTTCCGTCACGACGCTTGCAAACATATCCCTGAGAGCTATTGGCGTACTCTCGGACACAAGATTGCCACCCGTTTCCCGCGTCGTCATATATGGATGATCGGCGAGACCTACGGTTCGCCTGAACTGATCGGCATGTATGTTAAGACCGGCATGCTCAATGCTCAGTTTGACTTCAATCAGTATTACGGCGTGCGTGAGTCGGTTATTGATACGAAGTTCAGCATGGCAGAGTTGGAACGCATCGTCAAGGAGTCGATGGCTGCTTACGGCGCACACCACACAATGGGTAACATCAGCGGCAATCACGACCAAGTACGTATTGCCTCGCTTGCAGGCGGCGCTATTCGTCCTGATGAGGACGGCAAAGAAGCCGGTTGGACACGCACTGTGGGTATCGGCGACGCAAACATCGCGTACCGCAAAGCCTTGCTGCAAGAAGTAATCAACTTCACTATTCCCGGTGTGCCCTGCGTATATCAGGGTGACGAGTACGGCGAGGTAGGAGCCAACGATCCTGACAACCGCTTGATGATGCGCTTCGATGGCTTGAACGAACAAGAGCAAGCGATGCGCGCCGAGGTACAGAAACTCATCCAATTGCGTCGTCACTCGATGCCCCTACTCTACGGCGACCTGCAAACAGAGAAGTTGACCGACGACGAGTGGGTTTATTCGCGCACCTATATGGGCGAGAAAGTAACCGTAAGCATCGACAGGAAAGAACTATCGTTCTCAATTCAAAATTAAAAATTCAAAATTAAAAATTATAAACCCCAAAACTATATACTTATGAAAAAACTAACCGTACTATTGATGGCGGTGTTGGCACTTGCCTCATGCGCCAAACAACCTCAGCAAGAACAACTCAAGCACCCGAAGTTCGCTTACGATGCAACTATTTTTGAGTTGAACACCCGTCAGCTGACTCCGGAAGGCACATTTGCTGCCGCAGAAGCCGAACTACCCAAACTCCGTGAGATGGGTGTGGATATCATCTGGATGATGCCGCTGCAACCTATCGGCAAACTGACTCGCAAAGGCTCGCTCGGCAGTTACTACAGCATCATTGACTATTGCGCCTTCAACCCCGAGTTCGGTACACGCGAGGATTTTGAACACTTCCTCGCTAAGGCACATGAATTAGGCTTCAAGGTTATTCTGGACTGGGTGGCTAACCATACGGCGCCGGATAGCGAATGGACACAAAACGAAGGCTGGCACTATCGCGACGAGGACGGCAAACTGATGGTACAATATGACTGGACTGACATCAGCAAACTGAACTACGAGAACGAAGATATGCGTGCCGAGATGAAAAAAGCCATGCACTGGTGGATGGACGAGATCGGTATAGACGGATTCCGTTGCGACGTAGCCGGAGAAGTGCCTACGGACTTCTGGAACGATGCTATGGCTGAGTTGCGTCAGACCCACCCCGACATGTTCACTTTGGCTGAGGATGAGGACAAAGCCTACGAATTATGCGAATCGGCATTCGACATGTACTACGGCTGGACGTTGCATCACTTGATCAACGGCGTGGCGCAAGGCACGAACAGCGTACAGGATCTGTGGGACTATTTCGCCAAGGCAGACACCACGGTTGAGGATTATGCTATCCGCATGAACTTCATCAGCAACCACGACGAGAACTCATGGTCGGGCGACGAGTACGAGCGTCTGAAAAGCAAGGAGGCTGTTTGGGCAATGACAGCGTTCACCTACGTTATCCCCGGAATGCCGCTGATCTACACCGGTCAGGAGTACGGCAACCACCACCGTTTGGCGTTCTTTGAGAAAGACTGCATCGACCGCGATGAGAATTGTTGGATGCGCCCGCTGTACAAAGTGCTGAATTATACCCGCAAAACCAACCCTGTACTCTACTCGCCCGAACTCGGTGCGAAGATGATTCGCCTGCAGACAAATAATGATAAGGTATTCGCGTGCGTGCGCGACGCGTACGTGCCCGGGCGCAAACTCACCAACACGGTTGTCGCATTCATCAATATGAGCAATGAGCCCCAAGACGTAACCATTGACATGGATAAGTATGTAGATGACTACTTCGATCTTGACGGCAATATGGTTACATTGGAAGACCAACATGCTCGCCTTCTTGAACCATGGCAATTCATTATCCTGACAGACATGGATTAAAGAAATCAGATATCAGATATCAGAAGTCAGATATCAAAAAAAGGCTGCCACATTCAGTGACAGCCTTTTTTCACTTTTCTACTCTTTGGATTCAGGGGCATTTACTACTCCTTGTGTGTCAGTCTTCTTACGCGGCTGACGGGTTCGTTTAGGCTTGGCAGCCTTCTGTTCGGCAGGTTGTTCTGCATGTTGCTCTGCAGCCTTGGGTTCAACCTGTGCTTCTACCTTCTTCTCGCCAATATTGGCTTCGACCTTCTTTTTGCGCGGGGCGCGTTTGGCTTTGGGCTTTGCCTCGGGTTTCTGCTCGCCAAGGTTGGCTTCGCTCTTGGGCTGCGGTGCAGCCTTGGGTTGTTCAACCTTCTTTGGCTCGGCTTTCTTTGTTGGCTCGGCTTTCGGTTGCTCAACTACCTCAGGAGCAGGCGGTGCAGGTTTGGCTGCTTTCTTGCGCGGAGCGCGTTTGGCTTTGGGCTTGGCTTCCGCCTTAACCTCCGCTACCGGTTCTTTCGGTTTGGGCTGTTCAACCTTTGGTTGCTCTACTTTGGGTTGTTCAACCTTTTTCGGCTCTTCCTTCGGCTGTGGCTTCGGTTGCGGTTGTGCAGGTTTCTGCTTGGGCTGTTGCTTAGGTTGCTGTTGGGGCTGAGGGTTGGTATCGGCACGCAGGGCGCGCTCGATCTTGTCATCACCACTCTGCTCGGCTTGCGGACGACTAAGCTCCATATTCTTGGCATTGTAGAAGTGATACTCCAACATGCCCAAACCTTGATTCTCCTGCAGGCTGATGCCGTAACGCCACCACCAACGCCGTTTGAGGCTCAGCAGACCTTTGGTTGCGTACGCATAGATGTACGGGTGTACATGCAGACGCATGCCTTTGCCATACTGGCGGTACATCAGGTCAATCTCTTGCTCCAGTTGCTCGGCAAAATTGATAGAACTCTGAATACGTCCCTTGCCGTGACAGGTCGGACAAACTTCCGTTACATCCATCTCTACGGCAGGTCGTACGCGCTGGCGTGTGATCTGCATCAGTCCGAACTTGCTGAGAGGCAGAATATTGTGGCGTGCACGATCGTGCGACATAAGCTTGCGCATGTAGTCGTACAGGTTCTGCTGATGGTCTTTGGAATCCATGTCGATAAAATCGACAATGATTATTCCGCCTATATCACGCAGACGCAGTTGGTGCACAATCTCCTCGGCAGCCAGCATGTTATAATGGAACGCATTTTCCTCCTGGTCGTCATAGACCTTCTTTGAGCCGCTGTTGACATCGATCGAGAACAGAGCCTCAGTCTTGTCGATAATCAGGTAACCTCCGTTCTTGAATCCGACGGTACGACCTAAGCCTGTCTTGAGTTGGCGGGTGATGTCGTAGTGGTCGAATATCGGCTGAGAGCCGTTGTAGAGTTTGACTATTTTAGCGCTATCGGGAGAGATGAGTTCCACATATTCTCTTACTTCGTCATACACCTCTGCGTCGTTAACCTGAATGGTATTGAACTCGGGTGAGAACAAGTCACGGATTATTCCCGTTGTACGACCTATCTCCTCGCAGATCAGACTGACAGGCTGCTTAGTTTGCAGCAGGCGTAAGGCGTCTTCCCATTTCCGCACGAGGATGTTGAGCTCGGAGTCGAGATCTTCCATTTGCGCTCCTTCAGCTACGGTGCGAACGATTACTCCGTAACCTTGCGGACGAACCTGTTGCACCATCTTGCGCAGTTTGTTGCGCTCGCTGTCCCGGCGGATTTTGTTGCTAACCATCACCTTGTCGCCCATCGGCATGAGCACCATGTTCCGTCCGGCGAGCGAGATCTCGGCTGTCAGACGTGGACCTTTGGTATTGATGGGTTCTTTGGTGACTTGTACTAATAGTGTATCACCCACTTTGAGGTAGTCGGCTATCTGACCTTCCTTGCCGCACTCGGGTTGTTTCTCAATGCTGCGCATCGAGGGAATACGACGACGGTCGCTGACTGTACGGGTGATAAATTTCTGTAGAGTAAGAAAATTAGAACCTAAATCCAAGTAGTGTAGAAAAGCTTCTTTCTCATAACCTACATCCACGAATACTGCATTCAGCGCGGGCATTACTTTCTTTACTCGCCCGTAGTAGATATTGCCTACGGCAAAGGTATCTACATTACGTTTCTCGCGTCGGATCTCTTGAAGACGATCGTCTTCAGTCAGCGCGATAGCAATCTCATCGGGATGTACGTCGATAATCAATTCGCTTTTCATGATTTTCAGTACATCAAATTGTTTTGCGGGATTATTCCCTCGGGGCTAAACTGAATGCCCCGTTTTTACCTTGCAATGCCCCGCTACCGCTGTAGCAGGGCATTATTTTGCAAAGCTATTCGTCATTTACTTATGCTTATGACGATTCTTACGCAGACGTTTTTTACGTTTGTGCGTGGACATCTTGTGTCTCTTATGCTTCTTTCCGTTTGGCATAATTGTAAGATATTAAAGGGTTGATAATTTCAATTACTTTCTAACTTCTACTGCGAACTCGCGAGCCGGCTTGAATGCGGGAATCTTGTGCTCAGGAACAACGATCGAAGTGCTCTTGGTGATGTTACGGGCAATCTTCTCGGCGCGCACCTTGGTAACGAAACTACCGAAGCCGCGGAGATAAACGTTCTCACCAGCGGCAACATTCTTCTTGATGTCAGCCATTGCGCACTCGACTATGTTCAGGATAGTAGGCTTGTCATAGCCGGTCTCCATGGCAATCTGGTTAATTAATTCTGCTTTTGTCATAATTGTTTTGTTTTTATTTTATTATATTTTTTTCTCTAAATTGATCCTTTCACACCCAAAAAGCGCGAAATGGATTGCAAAGTTACAAAAAATATTTGATTTTCAAAAGAAAAAGTGAAAAAAAATTCATTTTTTCGTTTTTTTTATGTATCTTTGCACCATTATTTTACAAAATAGGACTAAATATGTCACTTTCGTGTCAAAAATTTTATCAATTATTGTATAACTGGTACGAAATCAATCATCGAGTATTACCCTGGCGTGAGACAAGTGATCCGTATTTCATCTGGTTGTCGGAAATTATCCTTCAGCAGACGCGTGTTGCGCAGGGTTTGGAATATTATCACCGTTTCGTTACCACCTACCCTACGGTTGAGTCGCTCGCCGCAGCGGATGAGGATGAGGTGCTCAGGCTCTGGCAGGGCTTAGGCTACTATTCCCGCGCCCGCAATCTGCATAAAGCCGCCAAGATGATTGTGAATCAGCCATTCATGGCTGATTCCACAGCCCACTTCCCCGCCACCTTTGACGAACTCCGCGCCCTGCCCGGCGTAGGTGACTATACTGCCGGAGCGATTGCATCGTTTGCCTACGACCTGCCCTATCCGGCTTTGGACGGCAATGTGTATCGTGTGCTGGCGCGGTTGTACGATTGCGATGAAGCCTTCGACACTTCGGCAGGAAAGAAATATTTTCACAAGTTGGCGGAAGAGCTGCTTGATCGTGAGCACCCGCGGCTGTTCAATTCTGCTATCATGGAGTTCGGTGCTCTGCATTGCCTGCCGCAGTCGCCCGATTGCGCCAACTGCCCGATACAACAGTTCTGCAAGGGCTATGCTGCCGGCACAGCCGAGTTGCTGCCTGTGCGCAAACCCCGCCCCACACTCCGCGATCGATGGTTCTCTTATACAATATATATATATAAACGCGAAGCCATCAACAGCGAAGCTCACCAACACGTAGTAACCAACAGCGAAGCTTATACCTTGATTCATCAGCGAAAGGAGAAAGATATCTGGCAGCACTTGTACGAGAGAGGCAGAGTGGCAGGAATATCACGAATCAAAAAGCAAAATGCAAAATGCAAAATGCAAAATTCTCTCGCCGATTACGCATATATTGAGTCATCAGCGGCTGCATGCGCGGTACTTTGTCGTGCCGGTTGAAGAACTGCCTGTGATTCCTGACACCCTCACCGTTGCATGGGAGACCTTGGACGATTATGCACTTTCGAGGTTGACGCTCAAGGCTTTGGAGGGTGTTTTCCGTTAAAAATGAATTTTCTCAAACATTTTTAGCCAAAATATTTGCAAAATTCAAAACTTTTTTGTATCTTTGCGCTTTCAACTCAAAAAATGTTTTGCTTATAATATGGCACATAGCGTTGTGCCGCAATAGCGTACTAAATCCGACTTGGTTCCCTTGAAACCCTAGACAAGTTTACAAGTTTTCCGTGCGTAGATTTGAATGATTAAGGTAAGTCTAGGACCTCAAGGAACCAAATCGAAGTGAGCGAAAGCCACGCTTTTGTTGTGTGCATTTATAATAAACAGAAAAACAATTATTAACAACAAAACATAAAGCCTTATGAAAAAAACGTTTACTTTGTTGATTGCCCTATTTGCATTGTGCGTCAGCACATGGGCAACACCTACCACGATTACGTGGAATGCAGAAAATGGACTAACATCTATCGATCTCAATGAGTACACCAACAATTATTGGGATGGTGAGTATCATTCTTACAATTATGGCACAAAAACCGCAATAATTGAAGGTATTGCAGCAGCTATATCTGCTACAGCAGATGGATCGAGTGCAAGTTTTAGCACCTATGAACAGGATGAGGAAAATATCACAAGCATCAGCATCTCTAATGGAGGAACACTCACTTTCTCTTCTGCGTTGTATAAGATTCAAAGCATTGTTATCAACTTTACAGGCTATGGATCTATAACAGGATGGAGTGAGAATACTGCAAACACGTTAACTTGGACGGGTGAAGCTACCCATTCGGTTGAGGTGACTAATGCGTATGTTAACAAGATTACCTCCATCGTATTTACGGTGGAAGCAATCCCGACTACAAGCGTCACGTGGGATCAGACCGATATCGAAACAATTTCATTGACTTGTAGTACCCAAGGCGAAACCCAAACAGCGTCTGCAATTAAAGGTATTACGGCATCGCTTACGAGAACAAGCGGTCCTGCAGATCAATATGATCATTGCCAATTTACTTATAGAGAACCCTGGATAAGTAGTAGTGGCGAACTCACGTTCACATCCACGGTCGGGGACATCATAAGCATCGTTATTACTTGCGATCAATTGTGGTCTAATTCTAGTCTCTCAACCGGTTGGGCGTGTGATGAGACAGCTAAAACCTTTACGTGGACAGGTGCGGCATCCAGCCAAGTTATCCTTTCAGGATATTTAGATTTCTCTGCTACTTCCATTGAATTTATCATGGCAGCCTCCTCCTCGACTCCTACTACAACTACAACAACCATCACATGGGCTCAGACTGATGTAGCAAGCGTTAATGTTAACCAGAGTAATGGATATGATAGCGAGAACCTTTCTCAAACGATTAAGACAATCTCTGTTACAGCCGCCGCTCTGGAATCCGGAGACTATAGTCAATTCCAGACTTATGACAATAAGAGTTATATCACCATTCAAAAGAACGGAACACTTACGTTTGCTCCTGCTTCCGGTAAATTGACTCGCATTGCCATTAACTGCGGTGGATCGACTAACCCTGAAGAGGTTTCCACAGGCTGGACGTGGAATGGTTCAGACAAACTTATCTGGACAGGTGATGCTGCGTCCGTTGTGCTGGCTAAGGTTGGTAATGCAGAATACCTCTATTTTGACGCTATTACCTCTATCGAGTTCACCGTGGTTGAGGAAGCATCAGCTCCTGTTGATCCCGATCCGACTCCAGCTACTATAACATCAACCGTTATTTGGGATCAGTATGACGTTGAATCTATCGAGGTTCTCCCCGATCATCCTTATGTTGGCGTTCCCGGCTATCAAATACTAAAAGGCATTTCAGTTACCGCCAATGCTCCGCAATCCGGGGATAATTGCCATTTCATGACTGCCTATAACAACACTTCCATCTCTGCAGAAAATGGCGGAACAGTAAGCTTTGCTCCTCTTGCTGGCAAGTTGACAAAGATTGTTATTACTTGCACGGGATACGCAAATTATAGTGATCTGTCATCTGCATGGACTTGGAATGAAAGCACCAAGGAACTGACCTGGTCTGGTAATGCCACACAGTCCGTAGCACTGGCATGTGAAGGTTCAAGCGGTTACATCTTCTTCGGAAATATATATTCCATCGAGTTTACCGTAGTTACAGAAGAGGCTCCTGCTAATCCATTCATTATATGGGAACAACGCCAAGTAAACCATGTGGAATTGAATAGCTACACCAAAGATTATATTGATGCCGCACCTGTAATCCGGAATATCATTGCAACGCTGACGAGAACAAACAGTAACGAAGGCAATTGCCTGTTTGATGGCGGACAAATTGCAATAAGTGGTTGC
>CADBAZ010000069.1 GCA_902792835.1 uncultured Bacteroidales bacterium | reverse complement strand
CTGGCAGTAATCGAGGCAGGCGGCGTCGGTTACGCCATCAACATCGCCCTGACGACGTTCACCCAGTTGTCCGGCAAAGAGCGCACGAACAGTAGCGCCGGTCAGCCGTGCAGGCTCTATTGCACGGAGATCATCCGCGAAGATACCCACGAGTTGTACGGCTTCCCGACCAAAGGCGAGCGGGCACTATTCGAAATGATGATGACCGTAAGCGGCATCGGCGGCAACACCGCACGATTGATTATGTCCGCGTACTCCGCTGCCGACATCCGCCAGATCATAGCCACAGGCAACGTCAAGGCACTGAGTGCCATCAAAGGTTTTGGTCCTAAGACCGCACAGCGACTCATCGTTGACCTCAAGGACAAAGTCCTCAAGATCGACCTCGGCACAGAAGCCTCAACCATGCTCTTCGACGAACAGCCCGCAACCGCCGACAGCGAGGTAAAGACCGAAGCCGTGAGCGCACTCACCATGCTCGGTTTTGCCGCCGCAGCCAGCAGCAAGGCGGTGGACAAGATTCTCACCCAGAACCCGCAAGCCACAGTCGAAGCCGTCATCCGCCAAGCTTTGAAATTACTATAATCAACTGTTTAACAGCTTAACGATTTAACAGTTTAACAAAAAACCATTGCCTATCGAAACATCTCTAAACGGTAAATTGTAACGCTAAAGAGTAAACCCCTATTTTGAACAATCGTTATCTATATATTATTTTTCTCTCGCTGGCTCTACTGATGAGCAATGCCGGTTGGGCACAACTACCTGATTGGTTGGCTCCTTCTACCCAAAGGAAGTCCGAATCATCAAGCCAACAGCAGCAGCCGCGCGATCGAAACAACCGCAACACCGACCGCAACCGCAACAACCGATCGGCACAATCATCGCAAGCGCAACAGCCTGCACAACCCGCTCAACCTGCGCCAGCAGCCCAGGCTACTGCCAACGAGCCTGTTGATCCGACTGTTCCCGAGGCGCCGCAAGACTCATCGATCCGCGGTACAATGAACTTCGAGGACACTCAGACCACGCAGGTCGAGTACAACCCCGAAAACGGCTATTACATCATCCACACGAAGATTGGTGACGTGGATGTAGCTACGCCCTACATGCTCAACCACGACGAGTACATGAGCTACAGCGAGCGCGAGCAGATGAACCGCTACTGGAAGCAGAAAATCAGCGAAGTAGAGCACAGCAACGAGCGGAAGTTCGACATCACCGACATGAAGTTCAACATAGGCCCTGCAGATAAGGTCTTTGGTCCCGGTGGTGTGCAACTCAAGATGCAAGGTAGCGCCGAGCTGCTGTTCGGATTCAAGCATCAATATATTGACAATCCGTCACTTACCGAGCGTTCGCGCAACAACAACATCTTCGATTTCGATGAGAAGATTCAGGCATCCGTCAACGGTAAAGTCGGTGACAAGTTGAACTTCAGCCTCAACTACAACACCGAGGCGTCGTTCAGTTTCGACCAGCAGAACCTCAAACTCGCCTACAAAGGCAAGGAAGACGATATCATTCAGTACATCGAGGGCGGTAACGTCACCATGAACCTGAACAGCACCCTCATCCGCGGTACGCAGGCTCTGTTCGGCGTGAAGGTCGGTCTGCAATTCGGCAAACTAAAGATCGAAGGATTAATCTCGCAGCAGAACTCGCAAAGCCAAAACGTAAGCAGTGAGGGTGGCGCCCAGATGACGAAGTTCGAAGTCGGCATCGAGAACTACGATGAGAACAAGCACTTCTTCCTCAGTTACTACTTCCGCGACAACTACGAGTCGGCTATGCAGACGCTGCCCTACGTGGCATCCGGCGTGACAATCAACCGTATTGAGGTCTGGGTAACCAACAAACGCGGCACGTACGATCAGGCGCGTAACATCCTCGCCCTGAGCGACCTCGCCGAGAACGATCCCGACCACATCAGTCTGCGTCGCGACGGCACACCGCAGTGGTACACCAATTCGCAATACAAGATGCCTACCAACAAGGCGAACGACGAGTACGACGCCATCCTCTCCGTAGGCGACATCCGTGATATCCAACAGATGACCTCCGTGCTGCAAACGGCTTACCCCGAAATGATCGGCGGTGAGGACTACGAGAAGATTGAGTCTGCACGACTGCTCAGCAGCTCGGAATATACGCTCAACAGCGCATTGGGTTACATCTCGCTCAAGAGCGGTCTGAACCAGGACGAAGTGCTGGCTGTAGCCTACGAATATACCTACGGCGGCAAAGTCTATCAAGTCGGTGAGTTCTCGACCGACAAACTCGGTTCGGATACCACGATGCAGATGGGCAAGAAAGCCCCGGCAATGGTGCTGAAGATGTTGAAGGGCAGCAACAACGCCCCGAAGCACAAAGGTCGCGGCACATGGGACTTGATGATGAAAAACGTCTATTCGCTCGGTGCAACCAGCATGACCAGCGACAAGTTCGAACTCTACGTCATCTACCGCAACGACAGCGTCGGTACTGAACTGCAATACCTGACAGAGAGCGACATCAAAGGCAAGCAACTGCTCCGCGTGATGAACCTCGACCGCCTTGACAGCCGTAACAACCTCTCACCGGACGGCAAGTTCGACTACATCGAAGGTTACACTGCCTTGTCAAGTAGCGGACGAATCATCTTCCCTGTTCTGGAGCCTTTCGGCGAGCATCTGCGACAAGCTATCGGCGATGACAAGATTGCTGCCAAATATATCTTCCAGGAGTTGTACGACTCCACGCTGGTCAATGCCCAGGAGATGACCGAGAAAAACAAGTTCAAGCTCACCGGTAAGTTCAAAGGCTCCTCGGGCAGCGAGATCCGTCTGAATGCAATGAACGTACCGCGAGGTAGTGTGACCGTCACTGCAGGCGGCGCAACCCTCCTCGAGAACCAAGCAACCTTCTCCATGCAGCGCAAGAGCCTGTTCGGCTTGCACGCCGAGTACGCGTTCAACAAAGACCTTATGTTGGGCGCAACGATCATGCACCTGCGCGAGCGTCCGCTCACCACGAAGGTGAACTCCGGCAGCGAACCTCTCGCCAACACAATCTGGGGTGTCAACGGCGCATGGAAGACCGATCTGCAGTGGCTGACCAACGCAGTGGACAAGATCCCTTGGATCACCGCCACACAGCCATCTACCTTCACCATCAATGCAGAGTTTGCGCACCTCATCCCGGGTCACACCAACGACGTAGGTAAGGTCGGCACAGCATATATCGACGACTTCGAGCAGACCATGACGGAGATCGACATCCATTACCCGAGTTACTGGCGCATAGCCTCTACTCCGCGTAATGATGACAAGTTCCCCGAGTACAACTACAGCAACAGCATCGAGTACGGCAAGAACCGTGCTTGGCTCTCGTGGTTCACTCCCGACCCGATCTTCGGTTACCCGCAGTCCAACACCCCGCAGCACATCAAGGACGACGTGGATGCCATGAGCGATCACCGCACGCGTATAGTGTACGAACAGGAGCTCTTCCCCAACCGCGAAACACTTGCCAACGAAGACCCGAAGATCGCCACGCTCAACCTGAGCTTCTATCCCGACGAGCGTGGACCGTACAATATCTGCGCAAGCGAAATAGGTGCTGACGGTAAACTCACCAACCCGAAGAAACGTTGGGCTGGTATCATGCGCCGCTTGGATAACACCGACTTCGAAAAGGCGAACATCGAGTACATCTCCTTCTGGCTCATGGATCCGCGGCTCACCAACCCCAACGGCTACGAAGCAGACCTGTATATCGACCTCGGTGACATAAGCGAGGATATCCTCAAGGACGGCAAGAAGTCCTTCGAGCACGGTATGCCTACCAACGAGATTGACGACACCGAGAAGACGATCTGGGGGCGTGTATCGCGTACCACAAGTACGGTAGTTGCTTTCAGTAACGAAGCCGGTTCACGTGAGAAACAGGATATAGGTCTCGATGGTCTGAGCACCGAGCAAGAGTTCCAGTTTGAGTACAACGGTACACACCCGTACGCCGACTACCGTGCTGCGTTGCAGAACAAGGTAACACCCGATGTATGGCAACGCTGGCTGGATGACCCGTACTCGCCTGCCAACGACCCTGCCGGTGACAACTACCACTACTACCGTGGCAGCGATTACGATCGCGCCCAAGTGAGCATCATCGACCGCTACAAGCACTATAATGGTACAGAAGGCAACTCGCCGGAAACCGACCGTAGCACCGACGGTTACGGCACAGCATCCACCCTGCAGCCGGATATTGAGGACATCAACAACGATAACACCCTCAATGAGTACGAGAAGTTCTACGAGTACCACGTCAGCCTGCGTGAGCAAGACATGCAAGTTGGCTTGCAGTATATCGTTGAGAAACTCGTCACCAACGTCACCCTGCGTAACGGCGAGGTGCAAACGGTTACGTGGTATCAGTTCAAGATTCCTTTGAAGGGTGCTGACACCAAACGCGTCGGTACGATCCGTAACTTCAAGTCCATCCGTTTCGCCCGTATGTACCTGACAGGCAGTGAGAAAGAGATGCACCTGCGTTTCGGTAGCCTCGATCTGGTACGCGGCGAGTGGCGTAACTACAACCAGGGCTTGTACCGCAACGAGCGCACGAAGAACTACAACGAGCCTTCGCCCTCGAGTTCAACCCTACTGGATGTACAGAACGTCAACATCGAGGAGAACGGTAACCGCCAGCCTGTGAACTATATTCTGCCTCCGGGTATCAGCCGTCAGACCGACCCCGGACAGGCTCAGCTCATCGCCCAGAACGAGCAGGCAATGGTTATGCGCGTTCATAACCTGCCGTTCAACGACGCACGCGCCGTATATAAGAACACGGGGTACGACATGCGTAACTACAAGCATCTGCAGATGTTCGTTCACGCCGAGAAACTCGAAGCCGAAGATCCCGATCTCAAGGACGGCGACATCACCTGCTTCATTCGACTCGGTACTGACCTCAAGAACAACTACTACGAGTACGAAATACCGCTGCAAATAACGCCTCCGGGCTTATATAACAACAACAGCGAGGCGGATCGCTACAAAGTGTGGCCGGAAGCGAACATGTTCGACTTCCCGTTCAGTGTGCTTACCGACGCGAAGATGGCGCGCAACAAAGCCAAACGTGCCGGCACATCGGACGTAAGCAACACAATCCCGTACGTGGTTTATGACGAAGCCTCCGGCAAGCCGCACAACCGCATCACCGTGCTCGGTAACCCGACGCTCGAGAGCGTGGAGTGTATCATGATCGGTGTACGCAACGCCAACAGTCACACCGAGCGGTGTGCTGAGGTCTGGGTGAACGAACTCCGCATGAGCGAGTTCAACGAGCAAGGCGGTGTTGCTGCCATGGCTAACGCTTCACTCAGTATCAGCGACATAGCACAGGTGAACGTTGCCGGACGTCTGGAAACAGCCGGCTACGGTAGCATCGAAAGCAACGTGCTGCAACGGAACATGGAGAATAGCTACCAACTCCAAGTCAGTGCTGCTCTCGAGGCTGGACGACTCTTCCCCGAACAAGCCAAACTGCAGATTCCGCTCTACGTCGCTTACACCAACCAGACAACCTCGCCGGAGTACGATCCGCTCGATACCGACATCAAACTCAAGGAAAGTCTCGAGCAGTACGAGACGAAAGCCGAACGCGACTCTGTCAAGCAGATGAGCAACACCGTGGTCGAAAGCACCTCGTTCAGCGTGACGAACATGAAGGTGAACATCCACTCCAAGAAACGCGACATGTTCTACGACCCGGCTAACTTCAGTATATCGGCTTCGTACAACAAACAGAGCGAACATTCGCCGGAGATGGAGCGCAACCAGACGACCGATCACCGAGGACAGTTCAACTACAGCTACTCGTTCAATCCCAAACCGTGGGAGCCGTTCAGCAAGTTCAAGAAGGTGGATAAGGTGAAGATCATCAAGGAGTTCAACATCTTCTACCTGCCGCAGTCGTGGGCATTCAACACCGCTATGCAGCGTAACTTCTCGCAGATGAAGATGCGCGACTTCAACACCGAAGCCGGTGCAGAGCTCAACAAAATGGATATAACGTTCTCCAAGGACTTCACGTGGAGCCGTAACTTCGACTTCAAGTACGACTTGAGCCGTAATCTGAAGTTCTCGTTCCAGACCGCAATGAACAGCACGGTAGATGAAGGCTACTATACACCGGAGATCATCCGCGACTACAAGTTCACCAACGACTACTACGAGGCTTGGAAAGATACGATCCAGCGCAGTCTTGCCAAGTGGGGTACGCCTTACACCTACCAACAGGTGTTCACCGCGTCATGGAACGTACCGATCAACAAGATCCCGGGACTTGACTTCATCACCGCCAACGCTTCGTACAACGGCACGTACAACTGGGCACGAACAGCCGCTACCAACGTTCAGAACAATCTGGGTAACGTCATCACCGGTCAACGTTCATGGCAGGTTGATGGTACACTGAACTTCGAGACGCTGTACAACAAGTCGAAATACTGGAAGACAATGACGCAGCGCTATACAGGTCGTCAACGCAGCAAGGCATTCAAGCCCAAGACTTACTCCGAAACGCTTGACATGATTGCCAACACCCCGCAGACCGTTACCCACCGGCTCGGCTCGGAACTCATTGAGGTGGAAGCCACCGACAGCGCCGGACACAAGATCAAGGTGAAGGTCAAACCCGACGGCAACACCAAGGCTACCGTTACCTCGCCTGTCACAGCGAGGGTCACCCTTAAGATGAGCACCAGCGATCCCAACCAGCGCACGCCGGCACAAGTCGCAGGCGACATGTTCGCCTACGTCGGCACACTCATACGCCGCGTTCAGGTCACCTACCGCGACAACACCTCTATCACCGTGCCGGGATTCGCTCCGATGGCAGGATTCATGGGACAGAGCAAGATGGGTAACCACTATGCACCGGGCTACGATTTCGCCTTCGGTTTCTTCAGCGACGATTTTGTTGAGAAAGCCAAACGCGAAGGCTGGCTCAGTGGCGACACCACGGTTGTACAGCCTGCTGCACAGTCGCGCACGCAAGATCTGGATATCAAGGTTACCCTCGAGCCGCTGCCCGGACTGAAGATCCAGCTCAACGGCAAGCGCTATATGGCACAAACGAACTCGATCATCTACTCCTACGACGAGATACAGAATCATATGAGCGGTTCGTTCAATATCACACAGGTTGCCATAGGTACAGCGTTCTCGCGCTTAGGCAAGCAAGAGGACAACTTCCCGAGTGCCGTATATGAACAGTTTGTGGCTAACCGCGACATCATGCAGCAGCGTATACAGGCTCAGTACGACAACAGCACCTACCCCGATGCAGGCTTCCTCAAAGGTACAGTATTCGCAGGGCAGCCCTACAACCGCCGTAACGGTACTGTTAGCCGCAACTCTGCCGACGTACTTGTGCCCTCGTTCCTTGCCGCTTACACCGGTCGCGACATCAACAAGATTAGCCAGAACCCCTTCCTTGGTTTCTTGCAGATTCTGCCTAACTGGAGCGTGACGTACGACGGTCTGGGTAAATTGCCGTGGATTCGCGACCACTTCCGCTCCGTAACCCTCACCCACGCGTACACCTGTAAGTACGCTATCGGTTCGTATTCTACCTACTCCACGTGGGTTGGTGTCGATCCTAACAACAGGAACTTAGGTTACGTGCGCGACGTGCAAACGGATATACCTGTACCGTCAGCCGCTTACGATATCAGCAGCGTCTCGCTCACCGAGTCGTTCTCACCGCTCATCGGTCTGAACCTCACGATGAAAAACTCACTCAGCCTCAAAGCCGAGTACCGCAAGCAGCGTAACCTCACGCTCAACGTTACCTCTGTCCAACTCATGGAAGGTCACACCAACGAGTTCGTCATCGGTGGCGGTTATACGATCAAGAACCTGAGTTTCATCACCAAGACACCGCGCTCGGAGAAGAAGGTCAGCAACGACCTCAAACTCAATGTGGACTTTAGCTACAAGGATGTCAAGACCCTGCTCCGTAAGGTTGAGGAGTATATCACCCAAGCCAGCTCGGGTAACTACGTGTTCGGAGTGAAGATCAGTGCGGATTACGTGCTCTCGCAGAAGATCAACCTCCAGCTCTACTACGACCACCAGGGCACCACGCCGCTCATATCGACCTCCTACCCGATCAAGACGGATAATGTCGGACTGAACATCAAACTCATGCTCACGCGCTAATCTTCAAATTTTCAAATAAGAAATCTTCAAATTTTGAATGCTACGCGTAGGAGTGATAGGAGCGGAGTCAACAGGCAAGAGCACGTTGTGCCAACAGCTTTCGGAGCAATGCGGCTGGCTATGGATTAAGGAATACGCGCGCACGTACGTGGAGAATTTAGGCAGACCTTATACGTACGACGACGTACTTCTCATAGCCCGGCAGCAGATTGCCGAACTTAACGCGCAGTACGATCAGCAGGTCATCCTCTACGACACCGAGCTGATCATCACCAAGGTCTGGATGCAACATAAGTACGGCAAGGTGGCAGCGGAAGTGGAGCAAGCCATTCGCGAGCAACCGATGGATCTGTATCTCATCCTTGCGCCGGACATAACCGCACAGCCCGATCCGGTACGTGAGAACTTAGACAAACGCGAATACTTCTTCGAGTGGTACATTCGCGAAGTCGAGCAAACCCGACGACCGTACTATATCATCCGGGGCACAGGCAACGCACGTAGCCTTGCGGCAACGAAAGCTATACAAACAATATTGAAATGACAACTACAAAGCGAAATATCATCATCATAGCGGCAACAGTGCTACTGTTCTTGCTCAGCGTAGGCCTCTACCAAGGCATGCGCCGGTATCGCTACACGCACAAGAACCTCATCAGCCTTGACGATAAGGAGCACGGCTACTATATCTACCCCAACTGCTCACTGGATTCGGTGTTCGACTTGGTGAAAGCCGACTACAAGATCCTGTCGAATCATGCGTACCGCAAGGACCTCATTCGCTCGCAGATCCGTAGTGCCAAACCCGGCTACTACCTTTTCCCTGCCGAAATGGGTAACAGAACGCTGTTCTTGCGTCTGCGCCAAGGCGAACAGACACCCGTGAAGTTACGCTTCAACTACACCGTACGAACCAACGAACAACTCGCCGGCAAACTTGCCTCACAGTTGCTCACGGATTCGGCTTCAATCATCGCCCTGCTACAGGATGACAAGTTCCTTAGCCAATATGGTATGAATACCGAAACCGCACGTTGCCTGTTTATGCCCGACACCTACGAGGTCTATTGGACGATGACCGCTGAGCAACTTTTCGAACGGATGCACCGCGACTACCGCCGATTCTGGAACGAACGTCGCCGTGCCGAGGCACAGGCACTCGGGCTCACGCCGCAGCAGGTCTATACCCTCGCCAGCATTGTTACCTCCGAAACAACCCGGGCACAGGAGTACCCTATCATCGCCGGTCTGTACCTCAACCGCATGCGCATCGGTATGCACCTGCAAGCCTGCCCGACTGCCGTATATGCCACGAGGAAATTCACCGCACGGCGCGTCACACACGCTATGACGCAGTTCAAATCGCCGTATAACACGTATATCAACCCCGGACTGCCACCCGGGCCTATTCGCGTGACACAAGCCGAGGTTATCGACTCCACGCTGCATGCTACAAAGAGCAAGTACCTGTACATGTGCGCCAACCCCGATTTCTCAGGCACGCACGTGTTCTCCGAGTCCTACAGCAAGCACTCCGCTACGGCACATCAGTACCAACGCGAACTCAATAAACGCAAGATACGCAAATAGTAGCAGCCATCTATGGCTGCTCAAATATCATAGTTATGATTCGTACCGCCCAGTTCACTATATCATCAACCGACGTGCTCCGCTCACCGCAAACGACGCTTCCGGAGTACGCATTCATCGGTCGCAGTAATGTCGGCAAGTCCAGCCTGATCAACGCCTTGACGCGGCAACCCAAACTCGCCAAAACCAGCCAGAAACCCGGCAAGACGTTGCTCATCAACCACTTCACCGTCAACGCCGGTGCGCCGGATGCATGGGCATTGGTCGATCTCCCGGGCTACGGTTTTGCGCAGGCGGGCAAGACCCAACGCGAAACGCTGCGTAAGATGATCGAACGCTACTGCCTGCTGCGCGAGCAACTCTGCTCGCTGTTCGTGCTCGTTGATGCACGGCTACCCCTGCAAGCAATCGACCGCGACTTCATGAATTGGCTCGGCGAGAACAACGTGCCGTTCGCTATCGTCTTCACCAAAGCCGACAAACTCGGCAAGGAGCGTCTGGCGGCGAACATCGATGCCTACCGGCAGCAACTTCTCGAGTTCTGGGAGGAACTCCCACCCACATTCGTCACCTCTGCCGAGAAACGCACCGGCTGCGACGAACTCATCGCCTACATCGAACAGATTAATGACCAAGTGAAATAAAATGTCCGCCCCAGTGCCATGGTATCAGCCAAGTTTGGCTGATGATATAGTCTTCCACAAGTGCGCCAACACCCCGCGCGCGATACAGCAGGTACTCAACGAGTGCCGCGAACTCCGTACGCCTTACGTGGTGCTCACGCCGGCGATGAAAGATGTTCAGTCACTCCATCGCATCCTTGTGCCTGTCAGCCGCCTTGAGGAAGAAACCTATAAGGCGGAGATCTGCACCTACCTTGCCCGTAGGACTGGCGCGCACATCATCATCCTTCAAGCCAACGACTACGGCAGCCGTGCCCGCCAGAACGTCGGACGCATCGTCACGCACATTAAGGCGGTCAGCCAGCGCACCGGCACTGACATCAGTTATGAGGTCGTCATGGCTAAGAAAGACAGCAGCAAAGTCAATCGCGAAGCCGCTGAGCGCCAGCGTGATTTCGTCGCCGACCTGATCATCCTCACCGCCAGCCGCGAATACGGTCTGGACGACCTGTTCTTTGGACCGCAGGAACGTCACGTCATCCAGCGTGCACTCACTCCCGTCATGCTCGTCAATCCCCGCGAAGACCTCTTCTCCCTCTGCGATTAGATACAACACCAACACCTTCTTATAGCAAATTATCTTTGTAGGCAAACATATGAAAAACTAAATACTTATGATAAATACCATTGTTTTTGATTTGGGCGGCGTGCTGATAGACCTGAATGTGCCGCGCTGCGTAGGTAACTTCAAGCGCCTAATGGGCGAAGAGAACGTGCGAAACGTGCTCGGCATTGACGACGAGGGCGAAGGCGTAGTAGCGGTGAGTGCCGCTACGCTGCAACTGATGCACGACTACGAGTACGGAAACATCACTTCAGAGCAGTTTGTTGATGCGCTGTTGCCCTACTGCCACGAAGGCACAACGGCAGAAGAGGTGCGCAGTGCGTGGATGTCGATGCTCGGCAACCTACCGCAAGCGAAGTTGGATTATATAGCTGACTTGCGCAAGGCAGGCTACAGGACAATACTGTTGTCAAATTCCAACCAGATGCACTGGGATCCGATCTTCGAGCAATTCCATTTGGAGCGTTACTTCGACCGGATCTTTGCTTCGCATCACATCCACATGGGCAAACCGTCGGAAGAAATATTCAAGTACGTGGAACGTGAGGCGCAGAT
>CADBAZ010000068.1 GCA_902792835.1 uncultured Bacteroidales bacterium | reverse complement strand
GATAAGGGAGATTGACTCCACGAGATCGTGCGTCAGTTCGGAGCGTTTGGAGGGATCGGTCTTGACCTGTTCCCAACTAAACTGCGCCTTAAAACGGATGAAGTCCTGCTGGTGGGAACGGATATACTCCATGAACTCCGAGGCATCGTGCGTGCGGGCGTAGGAGTCGGGGTCTTCGCCATCGGGCAGGAGTACGACCTTAACGAAGAATCCCTCACTGAGGAACATGTCTATACCCCGTATAGCAGCATGAATACCTGCTGCATCGCCATCGTAGAGGACGGTGATGTTCGTAGTGAAACGTTTGATGAGGCGTACCTGCGGTTGCGTGAGGGCAGTACCTCCGGACGCAACGACGTTTTCGATGCCTGCCTGATGCATAGAGAGGACATCCATCTGACCTTCTACAAGGTAACAGAGATCAGTACGGGCGATGGATTGTTTGGCTTGGAAAAGTCCGTAGAGTTCGTTGGTTTTGGAATAGATAGTCGAACCGGGCGAATTGACGTACTTGCCCATCGGGATTTCCTTGCCGTCCTTGTCGTATTTCTTGCGAAGGATTCGTCCGGCGAAGGCGACCGTCTTGCCGGAGGTGGTGAAGATGGGGAATATGACGCGATCACGGAAGCGGTCGTAGGCTTCGCCTTTCTCGTTCTTACCGCAGACACCTGTACCGATAAGGGTATCCACATCGTTGGTCAGATACTTGTCGATATATCCGGCTTTGTGAGCCGCATCAGTCAGGGCATTGCCTTTGTTGGGCGAATAACCCAAGCCGAACTTGCGGATGGTTACATCTTGTAATCCGCGTTCGCGGAAATACTTGAGTCCAATGGTTTGTCCCTCAGTAGTGTTCCAGAGTTGGTCTTGGAACCACTTGTTCGCCCACTCATTGACTGCGTACATTGCTTCGCGGTCATCCTGATGCTGCTGTTCTTCGGGTGTGAGTTCGCGTTCCTCTATCTCGATGTGGTACTTCTTAGCCAGTGTACGCAGGGCATCAGCGTAGGAGCAGTTGTCAATCTTCATGACGAAGCCAACGGCATTTCCGCTCTCGCCACAACCGAAGCATTTGAAGATGCCTTTGCTCGGTGAAACCGTGAACGAGCCTGTTCGCTCCGAGTGGAACGGACAAAGCCCGATGAGGTTCGCACCGCGTCGTTTGAGCGGAACGTAATCCTGTACCACCTCTTCAATCTTAGCGGCACTGAAGATCTTGTCTATGGTCTGCGGAGGAATCATCTGAATGCTGACTACTGATTACTGATTGCTGATTGCTGACTGCTTTAATTCTGCCAGATGTACATACCGATCTTGATTTGCCACTGGTCGAAGCGACCGCGAGTGTAGAGTTCGGAATCTATCCCCATTGCTTTGAAGGTATCCTTTTTGTAGGGATTGAACAAACCGAAATCGTAGCCGCCACGGATAAAGTAGCGTTTATACTGGAAACCTGCGCCTATACCCCATGTGACATTCACGCGCTTGAAATCCTCGCCGTCATGGTTGTCACGATGCGTATAACCGTAATACGCACCCGGAGCGTCGGCATCAACAGGGAACACACCTTCCGCTGTACGTATATACTCGTACTCTTTGAGTGACAGGTGTACTTGGATCGAAGGGCCTGTATAGAGCATCAAGTAGGTGTTACCGGCTATTTGGAACTTGTACTGCCAGTCACAGAATATTTCAAGTCCATGATAGTTGCCGCGATAACGCGCCTGATCGGTTGACATCTCGCTGATGTATGTCCAATTGGAGTGATACGTCGCGAAGGTGTAGTTGAGTCCGAGGGTTGAGCCAAAGCCTTTGACGATAGAGGCATCGTAACTCAGACCGATTTTCACACCATTCATTGCAATGTTATCCAATTTCTTGGATGAAGGTGAGTTAATACGCAAGGTAGGGGAAGCATAACCAACGTGGATGCCCAAGCCTCCCATTTCGTCGTCTTGCGCCATTACGCCTGCTGCCAACAGCAGGGCAAAAAGAATTGTTGTTGTACGTTTCATATCTTGTACGTTTCGTTTTTTATAGTTACTGATTAAGTGACATCTTGCTTCTTCCTGTTTTGCCGGAGCCGGTGTTTGGTTTGTTCTGCGGTTTGGCAGGTGGCTCGTCTTTGGTATCGGAATCGTCGGTTGCGCTCACGCTCTGCTTGTCGGGGCGCGCTGTGTGCTCAACCGAGAGCAAGACATCAGCCGGTACGCGTGGGCGTTCGTCCTCTGCCCAAAAGAACGAGCCAAGATGCATCACAGCGTCACTGACTTGATCCATCGGATACATTGTGCCGGTAGTGGCAGTGGTGAAGAGTACGTGATGCACTTTTCTGTTTTCGATATACACCTTGACAAAACTGCTCTGCGTACGGTTACAGCCGCTGAGCGTATTATCTTTCTCGTCAATGGGAAAGAACACCGTTTCGGCATTGCCGTTGACATCAACGCGGTATATATCGCCATCTTTGACGTGCGCTATGATCTCTTTGCCGCTCATCTGATTGAAGTGCATCAGATCATGTTGCTGAATACAGATGGCTGAACCCATCCCGTGGGCATAATCCACTTCCTCGTTGCGGAAATAGATATAGATGCTATCCGCAGACACTTGATTATTGTCGCTCCAACAGACAGGATTGCCGTACATTTTGCCGATGGAATCGTTGCCAAGATAGACTGCCGAATCACATACTGCCTGCATATCGTCGCGGTATATGCGTACGTTGTGATGTGCCCGCACGCGACGGAATGTGCTATCTTTCGGCAGGCTGTCGGATAGAGCGAGTTCCTCGGTAAACAAAGTGTCGGCGTGCATGAAGGTGTGCAAGCTGTCGCCCCAACTCTCCAGTAGGGCTTGGTGGGTGGCAAAACCGTGTGATCCCCATTCGGGGTGTTTGGATGCCGGTGAGCCATCTTCGTATAGTTCGCCGTAGTTGCCTCGGAGTGTGACTTGTTGAACCGAATCAATGAGTTCGATATTTCCGTACAACCTGCCGAATGCCTGATGTTTGTCGTAATAGATCGTGTCGCCGGTCATAAACTTGCCGTCTGAGTGGCTGACGGTTGAGCGGTCGAACAATTCGGATTCCTCGGTGCGCGTGTTATACAGCCCGCGTGACGAAAGAATAGTCGTCTCTTTCTCATAGAGAACCCTTGTAGGTGAGACAAGTTCTGCTATATGCGATTCGGTGTCGTAGAGCAGTGTGTCGGTATCCATCGTAAAGCGGTCGTTGACAAGATGTACACTATCGCGAAACGCTGCATGTTTGTTGTACGGCGTGTATTGTCCCCAACGTGAGGTGAGGGTATTCAGGTCATCGACAATCTTACCGCCGGAATAGTAATAGGCTATATCGTTGACGCGATCGTAGTTCAGGCTGTCGGTAGTAAGAATCGCCTCGTGGTGCAGGAGCCGTACGTTTTGGCGAAGTCGGGCAATCTTGGTGTTGCCGTTGTAAAAGAGTTTGTCGCCATAGCCGGTGAGGGTATCGCCCTGTACCATCTTGACGTGCCCGTAGGCTTCCAGCGAGTTGCTTGCCTCAAAGAAGTTCGCTGAGTCGCAATACATGAGTGCATCATCGTGGCGAAACAGCACATTGCCGATTACTATTCGTGCATCGGGCAGTTTCTCTTGATCGAACAGCAGATTGTTGGCGCGCTCCAGATACACGAGAGTCTGTGCCTTTGCCGATGTGACAACCAGACAAAGAAGTAAGGAGCAAAGACTGATATGTATTGTGTGTAGCCTCAATTGTAAATGGTAAATGACCAAATAGTAAATGGATTAGTGTATCCAGTTCGGGAACTCGAAGTCACATCCAGCCCAACGCGGATCAATTTGCACGTAGATTTCTTTTTGCTTTTTGATGATCCACTCGTGGATATACTCAGCGGAAAGTTTCTGCTCGAGCATAGACTTGATTGTTTGGAAATCGTCCGTCAGGTTTGCACGGTGAACATCTGTCTTGCGTTTGAGTTTGACGATGGCACAAACCTCTTTGTTCTTGGCGGGATCGATCATCACAAACGGGTCGGATATATCACCCTCGTTCATCGAATAGATCTGTTTCGCCACTTCGGAAGGCAGATCCTGGTACTCGAATTTCGATGCGCCGGTGTTGGGGTTGGTCATCAAACCGGCATTCATGACGGTATTTTTGTCTTCAGAGTACATGAGGATTGCATGTTCGAAGCTCAGGCTGTCAGCGCGGACAACTCGCGCTATGGAGTCAAGACGATTGAGTGCATTGAACTTGTCGGAGGAAGAAACGCGCGGCTTGAGCAGGATGTGTCGGCAATTGATGCGCTCACCATGTTTCTCGATGAGTTGGATGATGTGGAAACCGTATTCCGTTTCGACTATTCGACTGACCTTCTTCGGGTCGTTGAGAGCGAACGCCACTTCGGCAAACTCCGGCACGAGTTGTCCGCGACCCACGAAGCCTAATTCCCCACCATGCTTGGCTGACTCGGTATCCTCGGAATAGAATCGTGCAAGCATGGCAAAATCAGCCTGACCACTTACGACGCGTTCGGTGAACTCGCGCAGACGGCTCTTGATGCGCTCAGTCTCTTCGATGGGCACAGGCGGCACGAAACTCAGAATCTGCACCTCTACTTCCGCCGGCATCATCGGAATAGAGTCCATGGGCAGCGTGTTGTAGTAGCGGCGAATCTCTGCCGGCGTGGGTTTGATGTGCGAGGTGAGCTTCTGCTGCATCTGTTGGATGGTCATCTGGTTACGAACGCTCTTCATCATCTCCTCACGGATCTCCGAACTGGGCTTACGGAAGTATTCCTCCATCTTTTCCTTCGAACCGATCTGCGAGATATAGTAGTTCATTCGCATATCAACCTGATGGCTGACCGTGGATTCGGATACCTCAATTGAGTCGAGTTCAGCTTGGTGCAGAAAGAGTTTTTGCACAGCAAGTTGCTCGGGGATAACACAATACGGGTCACCCGCAATCGGTTGACCTTCATATTGCGCACGTAATCGCTCCTCTTCCACTTCCGAACGCAGGATAGCGTCATCGCCGACGATCCAGATGACTTCATCAATGATGTTGTTTTGCGCCATGCAAGGCAGGGCTAACATCAGCACACAAATATATAGTATCTTCTTCATATCTCTTTCAACTCTTAATTATACGACTTCTTTCAACTCTCAACATTCAACTTTAATAAACAACTACTTTCCCGAACCGTACGGCGTCATCGTAGAGTTCTTGTCGCTGCTGTTGCAGGAACGAAACGCGTCGTTCGGAGAGGATCATCTTGTCGATGGTTGCCCGGGCATAATCAATAGGCATCGGTTGCCCTGCAAGCCGACAATCGGTAACCTGCAACAGATAGACAGAGGTTGTATCTTGCTCGGCGTATTGCTTACCTGCTGTGAGGGATTTTTGCCATTTATTGGACGGCATTCGCATCAGAATCTGGTTACCCGTGCGCCATTGCTCGGTGAACAGTTCATAGCCGGAAGCATATTGGTAAGCATATTTCTCGATGTATTCGAGGTTTTCCTCATCCGTAAGATCCATAAGACGCTTCTTGAGTTCAGGCTGCGAGGGTGCATCTTGCGGGATAACGAGCAATGCGCCTTGCAGGATGTTCTCTTGCAGAATAAATCGCTCCTGATGATGCACATAGAATGTATCCGCTTCGGCATCGGTAACTGTTTTCGGCATTCGCTTGTCCACAATATGCCTCTCATATTCCGCTACATACAGACTGCGGCGGTAATCCTCGACCAGCGCCTCTATCTCCGGAGTGCTATGACTCTTGCCTTCCTGATATTGGAGAATGTCCGTTGCCCAACGGCGAATGAACTGCTCGGCATAACGAGCGCTGTCCTCAGGCGTGGTTGCACTTGAGGTTACGGCATCCAAGTCTGCCTGATAGAGATAATAGTTGCCCACCTGCGCCACAGCGCCCTCTTTGACGTCGCGCTGAAACAGATTGCAACTGCTAAGGCTCAACGCCACACACGCTGCTGCAATCACATATTCGTAACTCTTTTTCATATTTCGCGCAAAGATACGAAAATTTTTGCATTTATGCAAATTTTATGCAACTTTTCGTTCAATTTAGTGTTATTTTACGCTATGGATGGTAAATAGTGTATAACTTTGAGCCATCGATTTGCTCAAATGTATCCGGTAGCTCGACCTCGGGTGCGGGCACTCCTTCGCCGATGGTAACGGGCGCAACTTCGATGTGCATCTCATCCCAGATGTCTGTTTCCAGGATGTGTTTGAGTAGGGTTGTACCGCCTTCCACCATTACGGAGTGGATATTACGCTGAGCGAGGTCGCTAAGAATATACGTCCATTCTGTGCACTCGTCATATACGATGGTTGGCGCGTCGTCGGAGAAGATCTTGGCATCCTTCGCGATGCGGTGATGGCGGTCGAGGACGATGCGCACGGGATTACGTCCAGGCCAGCGGGTCGTCAGCAGCGAAGGGTTATCCAACAGAGCAGTGCGAGTGCCAACCATAATAGCCATGTTCTCGGCACGCATCTTATGAACGAGTTGCTTGGTTACGGGTGTTGAGATGACGAGTGGCGTACCATCCTTATGGATGAAGTCCACGAACCCATCGGCTGTTTGTGCCCATTTGAGGATGACGTACGGACGATGTTTCTCGTGCAGACAGAGAAATCGTTTGTTCAGTTCGCGACAAGCTTGCTCCTCTACACCTACTGTCACTTCTATTCCCGCATCACGGAGTTTTTGTACGCCTCTGCCTGCTACCTGCGGATTCGGATCCAAACAACCGATCACCACACGCTTAACACCCTTTTTAATAATCAGGTCAGCGCAAGGAGGAGTTTTCCCGTAGTGCGAGCAAGGCTCTAATGATACATATAGTGTGAATCCGCCATACATGGCGGATATTGCATCTTCCGATAGTCCTGCCATCTTAGCATCCGCAGCGCGGAAACACTCGACTTCGGCGTGACCTTCACCATAACGATGATGCCAGCCTTCGGCGAAAATAGTGTCATCGGCAGGATTGACCAACACAGCACCTACCATCGGGTTAGGTGCAACATAGTATTCGCCATTACGCGCCAACTCAACGCATCGTAATATATAATCTGAATCCGTCATAGCATTTTTATTTGCAAATGTCAATATTTTTTTGTATCTTTGCAGCGTGAAAGCAATAGTGGAACATATTGTCACGCAACTGACGCCGTATTACGGCGAGCACGAGGCACGCGAATTGGCGTTTTGGATCATTGAGGAAACAACCGGAATGAGCCGTTTTGACCTGTGCACGCACAAAGGTACAAAAAATATACCAGATTTGGAAATAATTTTGAAAAAATTATGTAATTTTGTTCCTGTGCAGTATATTTTCGGTCACACAGAGTGGTTAGGCTTGGATCTGGAGGTAAACGAAGCCACGCTTATTCCCCGACCCGAAACGGCAGAATTGGTTGAGGCAATCAGCAATCAGCAGTCAGCAATCAGCAATCAGCAGTCAGCGATCAGCAGTCAGCGATCAGCAATCAGCAATCAGCAATCAGCAGTCAGAGTGTTGGATGTGGGGACGGGAAGCGGGTGTATTGCTTTGGCACTCAAAAAGAAACACCCTGAGTGGATTGTTGAAGGGCTGGATAAAAGCGAGGAAGCTATTACAGTGGCGAAACGCAATGCAAAGAAACTGGGATTAGACGTGCGGTTCTTTGTGGCGGATATATTGAACGATGAAATAGGCGAATATGACATAATTGTGTCTAACCCGCCGTATATTCGTCCGTCGGAAAGAGGGACAATGACTGAGAACACCTTACGCTATGAACCCAAAGAGGCATTATTTGTGCCGGAAGAGGATCCCCTACTCTTCTATCGGCGCATAGCGCAGTTACATAAAGCAAAAGAACTGTGGTTGGAGATCAGCGAGACGCAAGGCGATGCGATGCTTGAACTCATGCAGCAAATGGACTACGAGGCTAAGTGTCTCAAAGATATGTACGGCAAACAACGATTCATTCATGCAATACAAAAGTGAACAAATAGAAGACAAGAAACCCGTTGACACCAAGGTTTTTCTGGAACGTGCAGCGCGTTATTGCGCCGGTGCGGAGCATTGTGTAGTGGATGTTGCGCAACTGCTGGCGCGGTTGGGTGCAAACAATGTACAGATCGACGAAGTCATCGGGATTTTGCAAAAACAACAATACCTCGATGAACAACGGTATTGCCGGGCATTTGTGCACGACAAAGTAGCGTTTCAAGCTTGGGGCAGAATGAAGATCATCATGGGTTTACGCACCAAACACTTGCCCGAACAGGAGATACAGCAAGCATTAGACGACATGGATGAAACGGTGTACGCAAGTAATATCCGTAAAGCCATTCAGAGCAAGCGGGGACAAGACAAGCAGAAGATTATACGGTTTATGCTGCAACGCGGCTACACATTTGACGATTTGCGGCGTTACGCCAATTTGGATGCAGAGGAAGAATAACCATGAAACAAACGACGGAAGCAATAGTATTAGGACTAAAGAAGCACTCCGACAAAATGTCGTTGCTGCAAATCTATACCAAGGCAGAAGGACGTCTTGCGCTGCAGGTGTATGGTGCGCAAGGCAAGCACAAGATCAAAGCAGCCTACCAGCCGCTTTCCATCGTCGAACTAACCTACAGCGTCAACCCGTCAAAACCTTTTGCTACTGTCGATACCATCGACCCTGTCTTCCTGCCCGAGCAGGTCTATGCAGACATCCGCCGACAGTCGATAGCCCTGTTTGTTAC
>CADBAZ010000067.1 GCA_902792835.1 uncultured Bacteroidales bacterium | reverse complement strand
CAACCTGAAAATTTCTCAACCGACTGTACATCTGTATCTTAAGCGTGCAATTGAGAGACTGAAGGCTATAGCAAAATGACTACTATATAGAGGGGCAAGGCGCGTTCGGCAAGGCATCGCACAGAAGTCCGCTTGGCGGGGACCCCAATAGGGATGGTACGGTGATGTCCGTAATGCGAACGAGATGCGAACGCGTTCGGCTGCATTCAAACAGCAGAAGATGCCGGATAGTATCCGGCGCAATAAAAAGAATCTTATAAAATCATAGAAAAATGAAAGCAGAACTGATTATACCGATAGAGACGCTGAGAGGGGCACTGAGGAAAGACGGGTACTACTTTAGGATGTACCGAGGGCAGCAGATTGTGCAACGATGCTCGAGGAAATGGGTGGATACACCGGCACGGAAAGCGGCACGGGAGCGATTCATCGAACGATATGGTAAGAAAGACCGGCATAACATGCCGGGTAAACAGACAAAATAAACCATTAAACCTAAACTTTAACTGCGCTTGGGCTAAGGCTCAATACGATTCGCGACCACGTCGCTCATGAGAATATTCGCCTAGCCCTACGCTTTCCCCATCGCAAACGCTACGCGGTTTACGCTGGGGACTCCAAAATTTTATTACTAACCTTAACAAAATTTTTAAAGAATGGCAAAGATTAAACCAATGGCTCTTGTGGAGAGCATGAGCAAGAAAGTGTGCATGCACAGTGATGTGTACTTCCGCACGAACAAGAAGACCGGTGTAGTGTACAGCGGTAAGTTGTGTAACCCGTCCACGAAGCCGGCATCGGCAGAGCAGACGGCAGCGAAAGCGCGTTTTGCAAAGGTTGCAGCGGCAGTGCGGGCGATCTTGGCAGGCACGAGCGAGCAAAAGACTCAGTTGGTGGCTGAGTACAAGCGTCAGACGAAGATCGGTTCGCTGTTCGGGTACGCGATGAAGAAGCTGAATGACCAGTACGACGCCAGTGGTGATCCTATTGGTGGCTAAAACTCGGCGCTTACGCCCCGAACACACAATAAAAATTAATGTCTAACAATTGGCAAAAGTAGAATGGAGTGCCGGAATTGACAGTGTATCCGGTGCATTGAGTAAACCGGGAACGAATCCCCAACACAGCTGCGCGAAGATGCTGCTTGGTACGCACCGCGTAGCAGCAACCACGAACCCTAATTGTAACCGCTTGTATCTGCGCAAGAAAGTGAAGCGTTCCACCCCTGTCACTGCCGATGAGCAGGCACAGCGCACGCGCTTTGCGGCAGTGGCACGTGCGGTGCAGGCACGTAAGCAAGACCTGACGAAGATCGCAGGTGACCTGGCGGCGTTCAACGCCCAGAAGGACAACGCGAACGGCAAGAAGACGATGAGGTCTTACCTGTGGATGGTTTGCGACGCGGAGTTGGGCTAAAATTTCCGGTCAACTATTAAAGACAATTAAAGACTATTACAATGGACTAAATTTGTCAACAATTAAAGACAATTAAAGACTATTACAATGAAAAAATAGATTTTAATAGTTTTTAATAGTTGACTTAAAAAAACAACATCATCATGAAAAAGTTAGTTTTGTTGACCGTATTAGCCGCGGGGCTGGTAATCGCCCTGACGGGCTGCAATGTGACGCGCACGGTAACGACGAAAAGCGAGTACTGGCAGAAAGGCGACACGAGCTGCGTGATACAGACGAAGACGATCGAGAGTTATGACGCGACGAAAAAACTCAATATTTATTAGTCGGAAGTGAAAAAAATCCCTGAGAAAACTTCTATTTGTTGCACAAATACGATTTTTTCTCAGGGAAAATTTGCAAATGTGGGATTTTTTTTGTAACTTTGCAGACCCCAATATTAAGAAATACATTCGACAAACTCACAACGGTATATGGCAAAGAAATATAATTATTTTTTCGGGCTTAGCGGGCATAAAAAGAACCAGATGTTCAACAACTTCGCCCTCGGACTGGTAATCACATTGGGCTTTTGCCACTTGGTGGAGCTCATCTTCTTCGACCATGCTTCCGGCGGGTTGATTCTGATGCGTGCGGCGCAGTATGCCGGTATGGGGTTTGTGATCAGTATTCCGCGAATGCTGCGTAACAGATGGCGCTTTGACGTGCCGCCGCTGATATCAATCTTCATTATCCTGTACTGCATCTGCTCGCTGATATTGGGCGACGGACTCGACCTGAACGGTCGAATCGGATGGTGGGATGAGCTGGTACTGATGGAAACGGGATTACTGCTGCCGCTTATACTGCTATGGCAGATTCATGTGGCGATGCACCTGTGGAGTGAGTACATCCATCTGCACAGATGCCTGATTGCGCTGATTGTCGTGTTCTTTTCGGTGGGAGCGGGAGCGTGTTGGGAGGTAATAGAATATTATTATTTCACGCTGTTCGATCCGGAGCATATAACCAACTATCCGGTGTATGCCGATGCGATGACGGATATACTGCTTCTGCTGGTCTGCGCTTCAGCGATAGCCATCTACGGTCTTGTGCGCCACAATGCGCTCGTCGAGCGGTATCGTCCTCAGCCCGCTCCGGTAAAGGAACTGTAAAGAATCGTTGCTTATTTGCGCTTCTTGTTGTCCATCATGGTGTGGTAGTCACGTGCCGCAGAGCTGTGTATGCCGTACGATGACGAGAAGATATGCGTACCGTCCAAGGAAGGACTGGCGCACATGTACAGGTAGTTGGTTTTCGGTGCGTTCAACACAAAATCCAGCGTGCGCGCCAACGGGCAGTGGATAGGTCCGGGCGGTAAGCCTTTGTGCTTGTAGGTGTTGTACGGCGATTCGACTTTCAGATGGCTCTTGAGCACGCGTTTGATGGAGAAATCTCCTACGGCATAGATCACCGTCGGACATGCTTGCAAGGGCATATTCTTGCGAAGGCGGTTGATATACAGGCTGGCAATAGTAGGCATATCCTTGAGCACGTAGGTCTCACTTTCGACGATGGACGCCAGGATAGACACCTCCACAGGCGTCAGCTCCAGTGCCTGGGCTTTATCCAATCGCTCCTTGGTCCAGAACGCGCGGTATTCACTATTCATCCTTTGAAACAGCTCGTCCGGCGAGATGGTCCAATAGACCTCGTAGGTGTCGGGTAGGAACAGACACCTGCTGCTCTCCGCATTGAGTCCAAACTCCGCCATATACTTGTCATCACTAAGGCGATCAATCAGATCCACACTGTCGAGCAGCAGTTGCGATGCAATCTTGCCGGCTAACTCCTCGCGCGTGTGGAGTTGGTTCGTCCATTTGAGGCGGATAGGCGTCTGCTCGCCGTTCTGGAGCGTGGTGATAAACAGCTTGTCACCCATCTCGGCAGGTAAAACGTAGTAGCCCGGCTTAGGCGCCTTGAAAACCTTCAGACGCATGTGCCAGCGCAGGTCAAGTTCGCCGCTGATGTCGTAGTTCTTGCGCACCATATTCAGCACCGAATCGACAGACGTGTGAGGGTAAATATAAAAACTGTGCTCTTTTCCGTCCAGCGAGCGCAGGTTGCTCACGTGATAGCGGTAGTATTGCTCCACGCCAAACGTGAGCATGAACAGAATAAAGCCCACGACAACGCCCAGTAATGTATGAACAGCGGATGGTTTGATCGTCATGTTGCTAACATTTTTACGATTGACGATGCAAAGTTACGAAAAAAAATTGATATTTGCAAGAGTCAAACGAAAAAAAATGTTATTTGTCCGAGAAGATGTACTCATAGACCTTGACGGAGTAGAGTTTGCCGTTGGGGAGGTAGTTGTATTGCTTGGCTTTGGTGCCATCGGCGTTCCACTCGTACTTGCGGATACGTACAGGGCGGTTGCGGTCGTTGTACTCGACCTCCTCGACCACCTTGCCGGTGACGTCGTCGTACTTGCTGGTGACGCGCCACTTCTGACCGTAGGTGGCGTACTCGAT
The DNA here is from genome assembly GCA_902792835.1 of uncultured Bacteroidales bacterium. Lineage (GTDB taxonomy): Bacteria > Bacteroidota > Bacteroidia > Bacteroidales > Paludibacteraceae > Colicola. The sequence goes on along the minus strand of CADBAZ010000067.1, from coordinate 5,924 downwards.
CTCCTCGACGCAACGCCCCTGGTCGTCATAGACCTTGATGCGGTCGAGCCAACGGGTTTTGGTCTTTTCGTCGGTGTTCCACTCCTTGACGGTGAGGTTCTTGTGGCGCTCGCGTTTGGCGAGTTGCTCGGGCGTGAGGAGGCTCTGGGCTGCTAAAGGAGCTAAGAGCAAAAAACTAAGAGCTAAGAGGGATATGAGGCGTTTCATTATTTCAAATTTATGATTTCAAATCTTTACCACTCAAGACTATATTGAACGCCTATAGCATGTTGAAATTCTTTTTGCTCGTCCAGTCTGAGTTTCAATGTTTTGCCGCTGTAATACGACTTATTCACGTTGATGTCGCGGTCGTAGCCGTAGGTAAAACGATAGTAGAAGTTCAGGCTGCTGAGTTTTGTGATCCGCCATTTGACGCCAGCTTGCAATCGCACGTTGGTGATGAACTGCTGTCCATTGTTCTGTTGGAATTCGGGTGCATTGAGCGTATTCTCCAGTTCTGCCCAGATATAGGGCTTAACGGGTTTGCCGGGCACATAGAAATCGGCTCCCAAACGGCTGCGGAGCAACCATGCGTAGGCTTGTTTCTCATCTGTGTTCACGCTATCCGTACGCATTTCCAGCAAGAATCGTTCGCGCAGATACAACTTTGCGTATTGCGTTTTGTACGAGCCTGTCACGCCAAAGAAAACGCGATGACGAATAAACTCATTCGGGGCGCTCCAATCTTTGCGACCTAATATGCGGAGCGTATATCCGGCATCGAGTTTGACGTATTCTATCGGTGTATATGCCAATGAAAGGGTAGTGTACGACTTATTGAACGCTGCTCCGTAAGCGGTGTCAATCGCCTCGCTTTTGGATGTTGTGCCGACTACATTGTCCATGAGGTCAAAACGCAACTCTTCACCTATACTGAGTTGTACACCGCATTTCCAATGCTTGGTGAAATCTGCCCCGACGCGCGTCTGAACACGCTGTTCCGTTGTCGACCCCGTCGAATTATAATCCGTAGCAAAAGCCGCTGCGGAGTACAGCAGACAGAGTACAGAGCACAGACTTATGATGAATGAACGTCTCATTTGAATTTCGTTATTTGGTCGATACTGTTAACGGTTTTGCCTGCCTCCAGCGGGTAGGTCATCTTGATGTAAGCTACGTCGCGGAGGAAGTCGATGTGTCCTATTTCGATGTCGAGCACCTTGAGTCCGGTGCGCTCCTCGAGATCGGCGATAAGAGCGGCACGGTTCTCGGGCTTGATGTTCTCGATCTTCTCGTAGAGGATGATCTTGGTGGAGATACGTTTGCGTCCGTTCCACAACTCAAATCCCCATGCCAGAGCCAGCATCAGTATATTGGCAAACAGTAGCAAATACCATGCCAAACCGTCGGCTTTGAGGCTGAGCGAGTTGATGACCGAGAGGGCGATGATGAGGAACATATAGTTCATCTCGCGGATAGGCACGGTCTCGGTACGGTAACGGATCATGCCGAAGATGGCAAACAAACCGAGCACGAAGCCTGTCTGGATGTCAAGGATCTGCATCAGCCACAGCAACAGGAACATGCCGCTGGAGAAGAGCATAAACTGCACATAGTAGTCGCGGCGACGGCTGTAGCGGTAGTAGATGCCATAGATGAGAGCCCACGACACCAGCAGGTTGAACAGGAACATCAACGGCATGGTGATGAGGTCGGCACTTACGCCGAGACAATCGGCTATCGAGTGCATCAGATAGGAGATACTGTCGCTGGTACCGAAACGTGCAGCGATGTCGGGATCGTTCTCGAGGAACTCCAAGGTCGGGTTACTTAACTCTGGCATAGTGTTATTTAATTAAAAATGCAAAATGCAAAATGCAAAATTAAAAATTAAAAATGCAAAATTAAAAATTATTGATAGCGAGCATTTTCTCTATCTTTCGAATTTTTGATTTGAAGCGATTCTTTTTGATGTCGGGTGTAGTCAGCGCTGTGCCGATGCAATACTTGCTGATCTTGAGCGGATGGATGCGTTGGTTGAGCATGATACGGGTCATCTTCGACGGTACGTTGCCGTCGCGCTTGAGTTCGATGATGACCAGATCGGTGAAGGTCTTCTTCTCGCCGCTGATGACATTGTCCCACACGAGATCCATGTCGATGGTCAGCCGTTCGGTCTTGGCGCGGTTAACCAATGTAATGCGATGGAACTTCGTCCACAGGTGCGGACTCAGCTCAGCCCATTGATACCGGCTTTTCGCTGCTATAAAATCCTCCACGCTCCACATCGAACGCTTGCCTTCGCCGAAGGTCTCGGCTGTGATATCGAAGCCGGGCACCGAGATACGTTTCTTTTTCGTGCGCCCTTTGTTGTTCTTGCGCTTGATCTCGAGGAAGGTGAGGTTGCTGTCCACGTATTGCCGTACGCGTATCTTCTGCCGAACGAGTTGGCGGTCGTGGTGACGGAGGTACATATCCAGCGAGTCGGTGTCATAGTACATCGTGTCGTAGGTGGCGATGCGTTTGCCGTCGATCTCCTGGATGTGGTAGTCGGCTTTCGCCGCCTCCAAAATATGCGGCAGAACCGCCATCGGCACCGCGTATTTGGTGTCGATACGGTTCATGAGTTTCACGCCTTCCATCTGCATGAGACTGATCGGCTCAAAGGATTGTACTATGCTGGCTATTGTCACCATTCACCATTAACCTTTACCATCCCCAGCCTCCACCGCCGCCGGGACCACCGCCGGAGTTGCTGTAACTGGATAGTGTGACCGACGAACCTCCCGCGGCTGTAGCCGGATAGTAACCGACGCCATCAAAGACCTCCGTTCCCCCGCCTGTTATGCCGGATTTGAGGGTCGGGGTAGAGGATGTATAGACTACGAGTTTCTGACTGCTGCCACCGCCTCCTGGACCATATCCTCCGCCTCCGGAAGAAGATTTGGTCGGGGTCTTGAAGACGAATGCGAGTTCGCCGTTATTGTAGAGTGCGTGCCATGCGCTGCCCGTCCACGAACTTGCCTGTTTGCAAGTGCCGCCGGATATACTGGAGCCGGACTCCAAACCACCTACTGCAACTATCGTGCCACCGGTGATGTACAGTTTCTTTTGCTCCTCGGTGTTGGCATCGATAGCCACCTCGGGCGATGATGCGCCTATGGCATAAACTATACCGCCCTTGATATAGCAGTTGCCGTTGGCATCCAGACCGTCGTTGTTTGTCGCCCGTGCATAGATAAGTCCACCATTGATGGTCATGTCCGAAGTCGAGTTGATGGCATCATCGTAGGAGTTGACAGCGATCTCACCACTATTGATGGTTACAGTGGATTTGCTCTCTATACCTTCTCCGTTGCGACCGCTGGTAGTGACGAAAATCTTACCGCCGGAGATGGTGATGATGCCTGTTGCTTTGACAGCTTTCGGCGAGGAGTAATAACTGTTGCTGATCCGGTCGGTATTGCCGGTGTAGTTGGTGTTCTCGGTCGAACCGTTGTTGTAATACAAACCGCCGGTTGTGGTAATCACCACTACGGCACTATCGCAAAGGGCAAATGTGCCATCCGCCTTGATACCTTTGCCGCCGCTACCGGATGCGGTCAGTGTCAGCGTACCACCGGAAATGGCAATATTGCCGTCGGCAGAAAGACATGCAGCCGATTTAGTCTCCAGATCATCGGTGTCCCAGGTGCCATTACCGGAAGCCTTGGCGTTTACTTTGCCACCGGAAATGATGATGTCGCCATCCGCCTTGATGTCTTTGCCTGCCGTAGCTGATACGGTGATATTGAGCGTGCCGCCAAGGATATATACGTTGCCGCTGTCTTCGCCTTCGTGGTCGGTGGTTTGACCTGTCGAGCCGGTGTCGGTATCGTCGATGTCGCATTGGATACCGTCGTCCCCGACATTATTGATCGTAATCGTGCCGCTCTCCATGAGGAAATACTGGCTGCAGTTGATGCCGTCGCTCACGGCAGAGAGGATGTTGATGTTGGCATTTTTGAGCGTCATGTACTCGCCGGTCTTGATGCCGTGCTTGACGTTGCCGGTGATGTTGAGCGTACCATACTGCGCAAACTCGGCGTGCCCCTTGATGTACAGACAACCTTTCTGGCTACCGTTGGCAGCATCTACGAGGGTGTTCGTTGTGCCTGTTACGACTTTGACTTTGATTCGCTTGCTGTTCTGGATATGTACGGCTGCACCGGAATAGGTTGCCGACACGTTCGTCAGGGTCAGACCGCTGAGTTCAACCGTTGCCTTATAACTGCCGGACATGTAGAATCCGCCGTTGGTGGATGAGCCGGATAGGGTATAGGTGATCTCGTCGGCAAGATCGCTACTCTGCGTGATGCTCACGTGCGCGCCCGATTGCGTGATAGCAAGGTATCGGGCTATATTGCCCGCCACGGTGATAGCTGCCGAACTGCCGTTGTACACCACTGCCACAGCGCCGTCTGTCACCTGCGTTTCATCCACGTACATGCGGCTGATCTCGCTCAGCGAGAACGTTTTACCCATTACCGTCAGCGTCGAACCGCCCCCAAACGGCATTTCGCCTGCCTGTGTGGCAGGGAATTGATAGGTCACATTGCCTACCTGTATGTTCAGTGTTTGGGCAAATAAAGGTGAAAGGTGAATGGTGAACGGTGAAAGGAGCAAAAGCCCTATTATTATCGGTCGAATTATTGATGTTCTCATTTTATTACTATCGTTTGAGCGTTTTTACCATTCGAAATCACATAAGTCCCTGCGCCAAGTTGCATTGCTGCTTGCACGAGGTTGTCGAACGAGCCGAACGACATACCGCCGAGGCTATATACCTGCACGGGTCGGTCGCCGTCTATCACGTTCTCCAATGCCGTTTCCGAGCTCGTTGTGCTGAATTGCATGCTCGCCAGTTCGGTCAAGGTGAAGTTCACCGTGCAGTCATCGTTGGTCACGACAAGCGTCGAACCGCTCACCGTAGCCGACAGGTTATTTACTGTCAGCGTAGTGCTTGTGCCGCTGGTGTTGGTGAATACCAGATATCCGTATTCACCTGCCATTGCCGGCAGCATTGCCACCGCTAATAGGGCTATCAATACTATTTTTCTCATACCTAATCTTTTTTATTTCTTTTGCATCAAAAACCGTGCCATTATTCAGTATAAAAAAATGACATTCTTGGTGGTGATAAAAGAATTTTGAAAAAAAATACCGCAAAGTTTGCAAATGTCAAATATTTTTCGTAACTTTGCGGTCGCGTTTTTGTGAAACCGTTAAATCGTTAAATAGTTAAGCTGTTAAATATAGTTTATGGAATACAACTTTCAAGAGATTGAACAACAATGGCAGCAGGCGTGGGAGAAGGCTAACGCGTATGCTGTGAGTAACGAGAGTCAGAAACCGCATTACTACGTGCTCGATATGTTCCCCTATCCGTCGGGCGCAGGTCTGCACGTGGGACACCCGCTCGGATATATAGCCTCGGATATCTACAGCCGCTACAAACGTCAGTGCGGATTCAATGTGCTGCATCCCATGGGCTTTGATGCCTACGGTCTGCCGGCAGAGCAATACGCTATTCAGACCGGTCAGCACCCCGAGGTGACCACCAACGAGAACATCAAGCGCTATATCAGCCAGCTCCGCAAGATCGGTTTCTGCTACGACTGGAGCCGTGAGGTCAAGACCTGCGATCCCACGTTCTACAAGTGGACGCAGTGGGCGTTCATCCAGATGTTCAACCACTACTACGACAGCGCGGCGCAGAAAGCCAAACCGATCAGCGAGCTCGTGGCACGCTTCGAAGCCGAAGACCCGACTTGGGCAACCTTGAGCGAGCGTGAGCAGCAAGAGAAGTTGATGCAGTACCGCATCGCCTATCTGGCTGACACGAAGGTGAACTGGTGCCCGGCGCTCGGCACTGTGCTCGCCAACGACGAGGTGAGCGAGGGACT
>CADBAZ010000066.1 GCA_902792835.1 uncultured Bacteroidales bacterium | reverse complement strand
CCGAGGGGTTTAGATAGGTTTTTGTTAAAGAATCCACCAACAAAAGGAAGAAATTATGAGAAAAGTAATAATCAGTGTAGTGGCAGTGGCGGCGGGAGCTCTTACGGGCTGCAATGTGACACGAACGGTGACGACGAAGTCGGAGTACTGGCAGAAAGGCGACACAAGCTGCGTGATCCAGACCAAGACAATTGAATCGTACGACGCGACGAAAAAGGTGGCGTTCTAGTCGAAAGTCGAAGACACCCCTCTGCGCAGGCTTGTGGGGACTCCGAACAGTCAGCAGTCAAAAAAATTGAGGTTCATCCGCGAACCTCAATTTTTGACCGCGATTTGTAATCACAAGTTTGCGAATCAAACGAACAGCGTCCGGCATAGGTCGTTTTTTAAGAAAAGATTTGCAAACGACACACGTCTATGACATGCTCGGACGTTGCGTATATACGCCACGCGAATATGAGCTGCTCGACCTGAGTGGTCTGCCCGCAGGCGTATATCTCATCCGCCGCGGTAACACAACAGAAAGGAGGGTGGTACGATGAAACAGTTAATCTACATCTTACTCTACCTGTTGCTGTCCGTTACGCCGGCACGCGCTGACTTTGGCAGTATATCTATGGATTTCCATTCGACATCGTCGTTCCACAACGCCGCCCGCTCGACCGCCTCGTTCCGTTCGACGGATGCGTACCGGACAACCGGTGCTGTTTCTACGGGTTCGTTCTCGTCAATCAGTGCCTCGAACTTCGCCACGCTTAATAACGAAGGAGGAGAGTTCTACGAAGAACCCTCCTACTCAGGACCGCGACGCGGACGACCCGGTGGCGGCGGTGCAATCGGTGAATATGAGCAGCACTCACCCGTTGGCGATATACCCTGGCTGCTGATAGTGATCCTTCTTACCGCTACCGCCCTCTGCCGCCGGAAGTTTACGTTAAGGGCGTCAGCGGATAAATGAGATTGACGATCAGGATGTTGGCGGCAAGGATGATCAGGTTCATGATGAGACCTATCTTCAGGAAGTCGCTGAACCGGTAGCCGCCCGGACCATAGATGAGCATGTGCGTCGGCGAGCCGATAGGCGTAGCAAAGCTGCTGCTGACGGCAATCATCAGTGCGATGAGGAACGGGAACGGTTCGTAGCCGAGTTTCTCGGCTGCCTCGTACATGATCGGGAAGAACATCGCACCCGCAGCGGTGTTGGAGATAAACTCCGTGATGAACGTACCGGCACAACAGATAGCCGTCATCACCACGATCGGGTTCGTGCCGCAGATGTCGAGGATGCCGGTTGCCAGCCGTTCGGCAATGCCGGTTTTCTGGATAGCGAGTCCGAGCACGGCACTGCAGGCAAACACCATCAGTATATCCCAGTTGATCGAGCGCATAGCCTGCTCGGGCGAGCAGCAACGGAAGATAAACATCGCGAACACGGCGAGAATAGCACACTGTAACAGCGGCAACACACCCAGAGCCGACAGGGTAACCATAGCAATCATAATCAAGCTCGATATCAAGGTGCGCACACCGATGTTCGGCAGGTCTTCGGATTCGAAGAAATGCAGGTCATTGCTCATGGACTGTGTATCGGATTTCAATTCGTTCAGGCTCTCCAAGAGCAGTGTATCGCCGGCTCGCAGCACAACCTCACGCGGCATCTGTTCGATACGACTGCCGCGGCGACTGACAGCTACCAGCGTCACTTTATGCTCTTTCTCAAAACCGTTTGTGCCCATCGTTGTGCCGATCAAGTGACTGCCGAAAGTGATATATGCCGTACGCAGATTATGTTTGCCCTTCGGAGTGTCGTTGTAGTGGAACACATGGTGGTCGGCATTGACCAGACCGTGCGACATTTCCATCTCCAACAAGTCACCTATCTGACCGGCATAAACGAGCCGGTCACCGCCCATGAGCGGTTCGTCGTCGGGCACGGGCGAGAGGACCTGCTCATCATCGAAGTGACGGAGTTCAACCAGGCTGCCGCCACTGACGGTATTAAGCCCCAACTCGCCGATGGTCTTGCCTATATGCGGGTTGTCGGAGGGAACGAGCATCTCGACCGTGTAATCGCCTGTGGACTCGAACGCCGACTCCGGAGATTTTCTATCGGGTAGCAGACGACGCATGGCGATGATCGACAATACGCCTACAGCCAGGCAAAACAGACCCGGGATGGTTGTGGCGAGGATGTTCATCGCTTCGCCTGTTTTCTCTTCGTACAGACCGCTGATGATAAGGTTTGGCGGCGTGCCGATAAGTGTGCACACACCACCCATACCCGAGGCGTAACTCAATGGGATAAGCAACTTTGACGGCGATACGCCGAGTTTCTTTGCCCACATCTTAACGATATTGACGAACAGGGCAACAACGGTTGTGTTGCTCAGAAACGAACTGAGTGCCGCTACGGGCAGCATCAGTCGTGTCACGGCTTTGGTGTATGAGTTAGGCGTGCCGAGCAGGTTCTTGACGATCCATTGCAGTACACCGGTGTGCATCAAGCCGGCTATCACTACGAACAGCACAGCCACTACCGCTACCGATGCCTGACTGATACCCGACAGCGTTTCCTTGGTGTCCAATACGCCGGTCACATAGAGGATGCCAACGGCGCACAGAAAGACTACATCCGAACGTAGGCGCGTGAACAGCAGCACGGTGAACATTGCCAGTACTGTGACGATGGTGATCCATGCGTCAAGACCAAAGCCTAAAAATACAAATGAATCCATTTTTGCGAATAGTCAAAACCTATGTGTATTAGCGTTTCTTTGTCCAAGCAATGAATCCGCAGAGCAGACCGATGGTAACGACGGCAGCCACAGCGTAGCCGATCCAGCGGTAGGCTTCGGGCAGATGGAATCCTTCCGGAGCAATGAGGATGTAACTGGAGCTGACCATAGTCATAAACAAGGCAGGAATGAGGGCTATGAGGTAGCCGTGCCGGCTGATGTTTGATGTTTGATGTTTGATGTTTGATGGCTGATGCCCGTTCTTGTAGAGCCAAACGGTGCCCGCCCAGAGAGTGAAGACAGCGAGGGTCTGGTTCGTCCACGAGAAGTAACGCCAAACGATGTCGAAGTTCACGAACACCATGCCGAACACGCAGAGGAAGAGCGGCAGGGCGATCATCAGACGTTTCATCTTCGGGCGTTGGTCGATGTGAAGGAAGTCGGCAACGATGAGTCGTGCGGAGCGCAGGGCTGTATCGCCGCTTGTAATAGGCGCAGCAATGACGCCGATGATGGCGAGGATGCCGCCTACTGTGCCCAGCCATGAGCGGGAAACGGTATCAACGACGAGTGCAGCGATGTTTTCGCCTTTGTGCTGTGCGGCAAACGCCTGCAAGCCGTCAATGCCGTAGAGGTCGTTGTCAGGGTCAGCAAAGAACGTGCCTGCTGCGGCAGCCCAGATCAGGGCTAATATACCTTCGGCAACCATAGCGCCGTAGAAGATCCAGCGACCTTGGCGTTCGTTGGTCAGGCAGCGCGACATGATAGGCGACTGCGTGCCGTGGAAGCCGGATATAGCTCCGCAAGCGATGCTGACGAACATCATCGGGAAGATAGGCAGCCCGTCGGCTTTGCGGTTATATAGCCCGTCGGTGAGTTCGGGCATCTCCGAGGCGTGCCAACCGAGCATAACGATAGCGATACCTACGCCCATGAACAGCAGCATAGCGCCGAAGATAGGGTAGAAACGGCCTATCAATTTGTCAACGGGCAGAACGGTTGCCAAGGCATAATAGGCGAAGATGATCAGCACCCAGACGATAGGCAGCGCACGCCCTTGGAAGGGCAGCGTGTTGAGGGGCGCAAGACCTTGCAGCAGGGTAGCTGGTCCGCTGAGGAAGGTGGTGGTGAGCAGCAACAATAATACTAATGATAATACGCGCATAAACACGCGCACGCCCGTACCGAGCTCGCTGCCGACAATCTCCGGAAGAGAGACTCCGTCTTTGCGCAGCGAAAGCATGCCGCTCAGGTAGTCATGCACGCCGCCGCCGAAGATTGTACCAAACACAATCCACAGGAACGCTGAGGGACCGAAAAAGATACCCATAATCGCGCCGAAGATGGGTCCGAGACCTGCGATGTTCAGAAACTGCACGAGGAAGATACGCCAACCCGACATCGGCACGAAGTCTACGCCGTCGTTCTTGGTGATAGCAGGTGTTTCGGCTTTGGGGTCAATGCCGAAGACTTTTTCCACAAATGTGCCATAGAGCACAAATCCTACAACAAGCACTACGAGTGCTATGAGAAATGTTATCATATAGTTTTTGAATTTGTTTCGTTACATCTGTGCAATCCGTCAAATCCGAACAGATAATTCTGTAAACCGCACAAATTGCAATGCAAAGTTACAAAAAAGATATGAAAAAAGCAAATTTTTTGTGTTTTTTTTGAAAATATTTGCATAATTAAAAAAAATGTGCTACCTTTGCATCCGCTTTTGAGAAGTAGCGCACTTCCACCGAGCATCGGGCGTTTAGCTCAGCTGGTTTAGAGCATCTGCCTTACAAGCAGAGGGTCTGCGGTTCGAATCCGTAAACGCCCACACAACGTACTGACCGTTGAATCCCAATCTGGAACACGCGAGTGTTACAAATTGGAGAGGAGAAACACCGAAGCGCTTTATTTGCGCAAGCAAATCGGTAGCCGAGGTTGTTTCGACGAGGTGCTGTAGTTCAGTTGGTTAGAATATCGGCCTGTCACGCCGGAGGTCGCGAGTTCGAGTCTCGTCGGCACCGCAAAAAAAGGAACACGAAAGTGCTCCTTTTTTTGTGTGTATTAGCCTTTGTTATTTTTTGCGGCGGGCAGCTTTTTCGGCTTCGCGGGCTGCACGCTCGGCTTCTGCGGCAGCGCGACCTGCACCTTTGACGATGCTGGTGAGAACGTACGAAACGTCGTTGGTTATGTGGTCGAGAGCATCGAGTGCGGCTTCCTTCGGGGTGTTGTGCTCGGTGCTGTATTTGTGGCGGAAGTCACAGATCTCGTTGTTGGTAACATCGAAGATGGTGACCGAAGCGCGCATGGTGCGTGCGGCGGGGTTGAGTTCGTCGATGCGAATACACAGACCGAGTGAGAGTTTGTTAAGGCTGACATCCTCGCCTTTGGCAACGGGATATGCCTCAAGGTTGTGGAATGTTTCTTGCATTCCTTCAATGAACATTTCGGAGTATTCCTCAATGGCTGCTGCGCAAGCGGTTTTGTGGCTCGGGTCAGCCCATTGGGTGTTAGAGCAGTCAATGGGTAAAAGGAACAGGGTTCTGTACTGTTGGACGTCAATAGGTTTGACGAGGTTAAAGAAGTCGAGTCTGCCGTTCCAGTTCTCGGATTTCTGCCCGTCGATGTATTTGACGGATTCACACGAACAGTTGTTGGACTCTTGTGCGCTGCAGACCGTAGCGGTGAGCAGAATGGCGCATATAAAAGCAAATTTTTTCATGATTATAAGGATTAATTTGTTAATGTTTTTTGTTTTGGACTGCAAAGATACGACATTTTTTTGAGAAAAGCAAATTTTTTTTGCAAAAAAAGTGCATGGAAATTTGGAAATGTCGATTTTTTTTTGTAAATTTGCAGCCGTTTTTTTGTGCGCGATAGCGTGCGCGGGTATAGTGAAGATGCAAATACGTAAACATATTGTTGCAGTAGCGCTGTTGGCTTCCGTTATGGTGCGGGCTGAGGATGCGAAGTTGACGGGGACGGTGATGGGATCGTCGCCGTCGGTAGAGTATGTGAACTTCAATGCCACGACGACGCAGAACTTGCCGAAAGATGCTTTTGACGGGGATATGAATACGTACTATGCGTCGTACAACCGGTCGAACACGTGGGTCGGGCTGGATCTGGGTGAGCGGTATGTGGTGACGAAGGTGGGGTGGAGTCCGAGAAATGACGGACAAGGAGAGAAGCGTGTGCAGTTGGCGGTGTTCGAGGGGGCGAATCGACCGGACTTTATGGACGCGATGCCGCTATATGTGAACGACAAGAAGGGCACAATTGGAAAGATGGATTATGCGGATGTGGATTGCTCGCTGGGATTCAGGTACGTACGATATATAGGTCCGAACGATGCGCGCTGCAATGTGGCGGAAGTGGAGTTCTACGGGCACAAAGGCGACGGCGACAGTAGTCATCTGTACCGACCGACGAACCTGCCGTGCGTGGTGATTCACACGAAGGACGGCGTGGAGCCTTGGGACAAGGAGACGTACATTGAGAGCATTGTAGCAATCATCGGCGCAGACGGAAAGTTATTGCAAGATACGGCGGGGTTGCGACTAAGGGGAAATGCGTCGATGGGGTTTCCGAAAAAGCCGTACAGGATCAAGTTTAACCATAAGCACAAAGTGCTTGGTTCGCCGGCAAAGGCAAAGAACTGGGTGCTGGTGAACAATTATGGCGACAAGACACTGATGCGCAATATTGTGGCTTTTCGTGTGAGTGAGGCGGCTGATATGCCCTATACGCCGTTTTGCAAGGCGGTGGATGTGCTGGTGAACGGCGAGTACAAAGGCTGCTACCAATTGAGCGACAAGATTGAGGTAAAGAAAGGGCGCGTGGAAGTGGAAGAGATGAAGCCGGAGGATGTGTCGGACGAGGCGTTGTCGGGCGGATATCTGTGGGAGGTGGACAGTTACGCCTACACCGAGCAGGTGTATTTCTATACGAACAAGGGCATTGGCATAACTGTTCACTACCCGAAAGACGATGAGATACAGGATGCGCAACTGTCGTATATTCAGAGTTTCTGTCGGACGCTGGAGAACAGAGCTTACAAGGCGTCAGCATATAATACGTCGTGGCGGGAGTATGTGGATTATTCGACGTTCGCGCGGTACTTCCTGATCAACCAGTTGTGCGGGAATCCGGATCTGTACTGGAGTATGTACATGTACAAGCAGCGCGGTGACCAGAAAGCCTATACGGGACCTGTTTGGGACTTTGATATAGCGTTTGACAACGACAATCGCATCTATCCGCTCAAGAATGCCACGGATTATACGTACGGTATCGCCGGCGAATCGGCTACGTTTGCCAAGAAAATACTCTTTGCTGACCAGCAGGCGAAAGATGAGATGTTGGAGCTTTGGCACGTGATGCGCAATCGCGGGATCACTGCGGAAGAGTTGACGGAGTTTGTGGATCAGGTAGCCGAGGAACTGGAGCTGTCGCAACGGCTGAACTTTATCCGGTGGCCGATACTGAGCCAATATGTGCATCAGAACCCTGTGGCTTTGGGGAGTTTCAGTGCGGAAGTAGAGCGACTGAAGGCGTATCTGGAGATGCGTGTAGAGTGGATGGACAGGAAGTTGGGCTATACGTGGCACGAGTTGGACGTGCCTGATGCAGTGGAGAATGTGGGGACGGACGTGAAGGGATACAGGGTGTATGATGTGTTCGGGCGGTTGATTTATGCAGGGGAGAAGATGCCCGATTTGAAAGAAGGAATTTATATAATACAACATAATAATCAAACAACAAAAATTTTGCGATAAGAAACTATGGATGAAAGAAGAGTACGGGTGCGTTTTGCACCGTCGCCAACGGGAGCGCTGCATATCGGCGGAGTGAGAACGGCGTTGTATAATTACCTGTTTGCGCGTCAGCATGACGGCGATATGCTGCTGCGAATAGAAGATACGGACTCGACGCGGTTTGTGCCGGGTGCAGAGGAGTATATCCTCGAGGCACTGGACTGGTTGGGCATAGAGATTGACGAGGGCTTGCGCGCCAAGAAAGACCCGAAGACCGGGAAGATTGAGGTTGAGTCGGTGGGCGAGCACGGACCGTATCGTCAGAGCGAGAGACGTGATATCTACTGGAAGTACGTGAAGCAGTTGCTGGACGAACATAAGGCTTATGTGGCGTTTGATACGCCGGAGCAATTGGAAGCCAAGCGCAAGGAGATACCTAACTTCCAGTACGATGCCACGACGCGCGGTTTGATGGATAACTCGCTGACTTGCATTGACGCTAAGAAACGTGTGGAGAGCGGCGAGCCGTTTGTGGTGCGTTTCTTGGTTGATCCGGACGAGGATGTGGTAGTACACGACCTGATTCGCGGCGATGTGACGATCAACTCGAACATCCTGGACGACAAGGTGCTGTACAAGTCCTCAGACCGTCTGCCGACCTACCACTTGGCGAATATTGTGGATGACCATTTGATGGAAATCACGCACGTGATCCGTGGCGAGGAGTGGCTGCCGAGTGCTCCGTTGCATGTGCTGCTGTACAGAGCGTTTGGTTGGGAAGATACGATGCCTCAGTTTGCACACCTGCCGCTGCTGTTGAAGCCTGACGGAAACGGTAAGCTCAGCAAACGTGACGGTGACAGGCTGGGCTTCCCGGTGTTCCCGCTGGAGTTCCACAACCCGAAAGACGGCAGCGTGAGCAGCGGTTACAGAGAGAGCGGATATTATCCCGAGGCGGTGATTAACTTCCTTGCGCTATTGGGCTGGCACGTTTCGGGTGACCAGGAGCTGTTCTCGATGGACGAGCTGATTGCGCAGTTCTCGTTGGAGCGTGTGAGCAAGTCGGGTGCGAAGTTCGACTACGAAAAGGGCAAGTGGTTCAACCACCAGTATCTGCAGCGGAGAAGCAACGAGCAGCTCGCTGAGGAATTTCGCCCAATATTGGTCGAAAAGATAGGCGAGAAGGCGGTAAAGAATATAGGGCAAGAGAAAGTGGCGAAGATTGTCGGCTTGGTGAAAGAGCGCGTGTCGTTTGTGAGCGAGCTGTGGGAGCAATGTAACTTCCTGTTCGTGGCGCCCGAAGAGTACGATGAGAAATCGCTCAAGAAACGCTGGAAGGAGGACTCGCCCAAGCACATGAAAGAGTTGCTGGCTGTACTGAAGGCGCAGAAAAACTGGAGCTACGAAGCG
>CADBAZ010000065.1 GCA_902792835.1 uncultured Bacteroidales bacterium | reverse complement strand
GTACGCTCGCTCCGATCAGCGGACCGTCAGCGTCTTCTACTGTACCCGTTACAACGTTCTGTGCAAATGTCATGCTCATTGACCCCAAAACGAAGGCAAAGAGACACAACAGATGTCTGAAACAGATTTTCATGATACACTAATTTAAATTAATACTATATTGAATTTTGTCTTTTGACTTTCAACTACTTTCTGCTTGATTCGGGTGCAGAGTCATAGACGGACTGCAATGTGTAATTAGGATCGTTATTTTCCCAACTATCCACCATAGCGCGTACAGCCTGCTCGCCGCTACCTATATACTTACCCGTAGCATGGTTGATTACACCAAAGCCGTCGTTGCCTGCCTTGCTGTTACCGTTGTCCCAGTATAGCGCAGGAATACGGCGATCACGCATCGCTTTGCAAACATAACGGAAGTAATACAGACGGAAAGGTTCATCAGCCGGTGATGTGCGGCGTACGGCACCAAACTCACCGAAATATACAGGGATACCGCGACGTACATACATATTAAACAAGCGGTTAAGCATATTCACGTACGCATCTTCGCCTACGCCGGGCACTACATCTACGCCCGTATGTCCCCACTCCTGTACGGCTGCGGAGCCCGCAAAATCCCACGGATCATAGCTATGCACTGCCACCATCAGTCGGTTCTCTACCACATCGGTCGGCAATACAAGATTCTCAACCGTCAACTCAGGATTGCATACATACCCCGGCACACCGATATAACGCGTTTCGTTCTTGCCGCCGGCAGCACGGATAGCATCTACACACACTTGGTTCCACTCGTTAAGCACTTTGTACTGCTTGCCACCATCGGTGCGGTTGGCACCTCCGCCCCAGCCGCCGTCCTGGATCTCGTTGAGCGTCTCGAACACCAGCCATTCGCCATCGTTGGCAAAACGCTTGCCGATCTGCAGCCAAACCATTGTCAATTCTTGTTTGATGAGCGTATTTCTTTCCTCGTCAGCCACTGCTGCCGGCAGGTCAATCCAGTGAGCACCTTTACTCGGGGTGTCAGCTGCGCCAAAACCGTCGTGGTGGATATTGATGATAACGATCAGTCCTGCTTTGTGTGCCATGTGAACGAGTTCGTCCACACGATCCATCCAACCTTTCTCAATCGTATAGGTCGGTGCATTGCCGATGTGTCCCATCCAAGTGATAGGAATACGCACTGACTTAAAGCCCGCTTTAGCCAAACCGTTGAATGTCTGCTGCGTAGCGGCTTTGTTGCCCCAGCCTTCCTCATACGAACAACCGTCATAGTGGGCATCCATCTGGTTGCCAAGGTTCCAGCCTATGCCCATTGACATAGCAAACTGAATGGCTTCATTGTCCATCGGACGCTGTTTTTTCTCCTGCGCGTTGCATGCAGTGCATACCACAAGCATAGCAACAAGTAATGCTGATAATTTTTTCATGGCATTATAATTTTCAAATAATTACAATTCGATTGTAACTTCGTGGCGTCCCGGCTCGTACGGCAGAACCGTCGGTTTGTCTGCACGTTGTTTGCCATTCGGGTTCTTGACCGTGATGACATATTCCGCATCGCGCCACTTACGTGTAACCTTGTATTCTTTCAGATCGCTCGGGATGCACGGATCAACCTTAAGTCCCTCGTAGGTCGGATGGATGCCCAAGATATACTGACTGATTGTGAGCCAGTTCCAGGCTGCAGTACCGGTCAGCCAGCTGTTCTTACCCTCACCGGGCTTAGCGGCCTGCTTACCTGCCACCATCTGGCAATATACATACGGCTCAACCTTGTGCAAGTCTTGATCCTTGATCCACGCCGGAGCAATCTTCTTGTACAGCGTCCAAGCGTCGTTACCGCGACCTGCCAACACCTGTGCGATGATTACCCACGGGTTGTTGTGGCAGAAAATTCCGCCATTCTCCTTATAACCTGCGGGGTACGTACTCTGCTCGCCCAATTCAACATGATAGGTTGTATAAGCAGGATAGTTGAGCACCATTCCGTGCTCGCTGTCAAGCAGCTCTTCCGAACTATCCAACGCCTTCTCCGGCAGACCGAGTTCGGCACCAATTCGTGCCATCGCGCACCAGCCTTGGCTCTCGATGAAGATCTTGCCTTCCTCGTTCTCGTTCGAGCCGACTTTGTTGCCGAAGTAATCGTATGCACGCAGATACCACGCTCCGTCCCAACCAAACTGCTCCACAGCCTTGCACATAGCATCTATATGTCCTTGTGCACGTTTAGCCTCGTCGCCGAGTCCGCGTACTTGGCAGAGTTCAACATATTCCCTTCCGCAGAACACAAACAGACCGGCAATCATCAAGCTCTCTGCTTTGCTGCCTTCGTTCTTGTTGCCTGTGGTCTGGAACGATTCGTTCGGGTCGTTCGAGAAACAGTTCAAGTTCAAGCAGTCGTTCCAGTCTGCCCGACCTATCAGCGGCAGCCCGTGAGGACCACGATTCTCTACTACGTGATTGAAACTGATCTTCAAGTGCTCCAACAGACTCACCTCGCTGCCCGGCTGATTGTCCCAAGGAACCAACTCGTCGAGGATGCTGTAGTCGCCCGTCTCGCGGATATATGCCGTCGTGCCGAAGATCAACCACATCGGGTCGTCATTGAATCCGCCGCCTATGTCGTTGTTGCCTCGTTTGGTCAGCGGCTGGTACTGATGGTAGCAACCGCCGTCGGGGAACTGGGTCGAAGCTATATCGATGATACGCTGACGAGCACGCGAAGGAATCTGGTGCACAAATCCTACCAAGTCTTGGTTGGAGTCACGGAATCCCATTCCGCGCCCTACACCGCTCTCGAAGAATGATGCCGAACGGCTCATGCAGAACGTGATCATACACTGGTACTGATTCCAGATGTTCACCATCCTGTTCAGACGCTCGTCGCTGCTCTCTACGTGGTACTTGCTCAGCAGCTCGTCCCACAGTGCGCAGAGTTCTGCAAACGCTTTGTCAACCGCCTCAACGGTTGCAAAACGCTCAATAACCTCGTGCGCGCGCGCCTTATTAATAATGTGATGGTCTTTCTCGCCGAGTGACGTAATCAGATCTGATTGCTGATTGCTGACTGCTGATTTCTCAAACTTCTCCTCCTGCTTATTCTCCTCATAGCCGAGCACGAACACAAAGTCACGGCTTTCGCCGGCTTTCAGTTCCACTTCAATAAAGTGGCTTGCAATCGGACTCCAGCCGTGTGCCAGGCTGTCGGTTGCTTTTCCGTCAAGTACAGCCTGCGGTTCGCTCAGTTCGTTGTACAGACCCACAAACGACTCGCGGTCGGTATCATAGCCGTTCACCGGGCAGTTGACTGCATAGTAGGCATAATGATCACGACGCTCCTTGTATTCCGTCTTGTGGTATAGAGCCGTGAACTTGGCATCACGCTCAATCTCCACCTCTCCGGTCGAAAGGTTGCGCTGGAAGTTCTCGCCATCCGTTGCAGCGTTCCACAAGCACCACTCGGCGTACGAGAATAGTTTGAGGTGTTTGATTTCGTTTGAAAGGTTCGATATCGTTACCCGCTGAATCTCAGCTTTTACGCCCAGTGGTACAAAGAACAACACGCTCGCGCGTACCTGATTCTTTTCGCCCGTGATGCGCGTGTAGTTCAGTCCGTGACGGCACTCGTAGTTGTCAAGCTCAGTCTTGCACGGTTTCCATCCGGGATTCCAGATAGTCTCGCCGTCCTTAACATAGAAGTAACGACCGGCAGAATCCATCGGCACGCTGTTGTAACGATAGCGTGTAATGCGGCGGAATTTAGCGTCTTTGTAGAAATTGTACCCTCCGGCTGTATTGCTTATCAGTCCGAAGAAATCCTCGTTACCGAGGTAGTTAATCCAAGGAAATGGAGTTTTGGGATTTGTGATGACATATTCGCGATTTGCATCGTCAAAATGTCCGTATTCTGTGTGTGTCATAGTACAGTTTATAAAAAACGATGCAAAAATACTGCTTTTTTTTCAAAACTCCTAATACTTTTCCGACCAAAATTGTGCGTATCTTGTAAAAATGCATTTTTTCGTCATAAAAATACACAACAAATGCAAAAAATCTTGCAATTTTCGATAATTTTCCTTATCTTTGCATCCGGAAAACAATCACAATGCGTGAATCAATACAATCCGTATGAGTGAATCATTCAATGAAATAAGCCGTCTCGAGCCGCTTGATATCTTCTATGTGGGCGAACGCATCAAGACCTTTTTTGAGTATCCGGCGCACTGCCATGAGGTGTATGAGTTGAACTTCGTGGAGAATGCAGCGGGTGTGGTTCGCACCATCGGTGACAGCCGCGAAACAATTGGTAATCTGGATCTTGTGCTTATCACGGGCAGCAAACTCGTGCACGTCTGGAACCAAGGCACATGCCCGCAACACGAGATTCATGAGATAACCATCCACATCGACCCCGACACCTTCCACGGATCTTTGATCGACAAGCGCGCCTTTGCGTCCATCCGACGGATGCTTGAGCGTGCACAACGCGGGTTGGCGTTCCCCGAACCGGCTATACAGATCATCCGCGAGGATATCATCAACCTCGCGAATAGTATCGACAGTTTTGCATCGGTCATCCGGTTGTTCAACCTGCTATATCGTCTCTCGCTCGTCGAACATGCACGCGAACTCTCATCCTCGTCGTTCATCAACGCAGAGGAAAGCAACGAGGACAAACGCATCAGCAAAGCCAAGGAATATATCGCTGCTCATTACATGCACGACATATCTGTGCAAGATCTTGCCAACCTCGCATGTATGTCGGAGGATGGATTCTCGCGGTTCTTCCGCAACAAAACCGGGCGAACTCCCAACCGCTACCTTATCGACTACCGTTTGGGTATAGCGGCACGCATGCTGGTCACCACCAAGCAATCGGTCTCGGAGATCGGTTATGCTTGCGGATTCAATACGCTGAGCCACTTCAACCGACTCTTCCGCGAATCGAAAGGCTGCACGCCCTCCGAGTTCCGCGAGCAGTTCTGATACAAGCAAACATTAATAACGAATCCATCCGTCAAACCGTAAACAGTTATGAATCATTGGCGTGAAATACGAAACACTCTGCCTGCTGATGTCACCCTGGTTGCTGTCAGCAAGTATCATAGTGCAGAACAGATAGCCGAGGCGTATGCTGCCGGTTGTCGCGATTTCGGCGAGAGCCGCGTGCAGGAACTCAAACTCAAGCAGGCAACGTTGCCGAAAGATATCCGCTGGCACTTTATCGGGCATTTGCAGACGAACAAAGTCCGCGATTTGCTCCGCTTGCGTCCCTATCTGATTCAGTCGGTTGACTCCGAGCATCTGCTCCGTGCCATCGACATCGAAGCCGGCAAACAGGGTATCGTTCAGGATATCCTGCTCGAGCTCCACGTCGCAGCAGAAGAAACAAAGAGCGGCATGAGCATCGACGAGTTCAATCAACTCCTTAACTCCTTAACCGAACACCCCAACATCCGCATCCGTGGCATCATGGGCATGGCTACCAACACAGACGACGAACCGGAGATACGTCGTTGTTTTCACGCTTTGCATGAACAGTATCTCCGGTTCTTGGATCGATGCTCCCTCGACAACGGACTGTTGTCAATGGGTATGTCGGATGATTATTCGATAGCCTTGAGCGAAGGCAGCACCATGGTGCGCATCGGTTCGGCTATCTTCGATTAGAGTAGCTCAACGCTTCGGTTGACGAACTTCGCAAGCGCCTCGCCCTTCAGCAAACCCGAGGCAAGGAACGCTATGTCGAGCAGTTGGCTGACTTTGTCGTTCTCTTTGGCTTTGCCCTCGTAGTGTTGCTTGATCTGCTCGCGCAGTGCGGCAATCTCCTTCGTCAAGTCGCGTTTCTCCTCACCTTCCTTCGGCTCGTCTTTCTTATCTTTCTGAGCCTCTTGCTCTTTGCGGAGCACTTCGACCTGTTGGTTGAGCTCGTCCAAACTGTTGCCTGTTGCCTGCTTGATTTCGGCGAGCAAGGCTTGTACCTTCGGGTGAGCGATGTTCACCACGAGGTTGTAGGAGTCAGGCATCTGTCCGTAGAAGCTCATGCCTTGCTGGTGGGCGGACATCTCCTTCATCCTTCGCATCCACTCGTTCTGCGTCAGGAACACAGGCAGCGCGTCGGCACTGACATTCTCGAGGCTGACAACGTAGTTCGTCTTCTCGCTCTTCGGCAGCAGACCTTCGAAGGAGTAACGCAGGGCGTCTTCTTCCTCAGCAGTGAGGTTGACAGCGGCTTTGTCCTCTTTGACAATCAGATTCTCAATCACATCGCTGTCCACGCGAACAAATCGCAGTGCGCCTTTCTTCTCCTCACCATCCGTGCCGTACTCGGTGTTCTTCTGCTCAAACTGGCTCATAGCATGTACATCCAATTCACCGTCCATGAGCAGCACGTCATAACCCTTCTCTTTCGCACGCTGGATATACGTATAGCATGCATCGGCATCCTGGGCGTAAAGCATAATCAGGTCGCCGTTCTTGTCGGTCTGTGCATCTTTGACTTTGGCTTTGTACTCGTCGAGCGTAAAGTATTGCTTGTCAACGTTCTTCATCAGCGCGAAACCGATAGCGCGGTCGTAGAACTTCTCGTCGCTGAGCATGCCGAATTGGATGAAGAGTTTGATATCGTCCCATTTCTTCTCAAAGTCCGCACGATCGTTCTTGTAGAGTTCTGCCAATTTGTCAGCCACCTTCTTCGTGATGTGCGAAGAGATCTTCTTCACATTGTTGTCGCTCTGCAGGTACGAGCGGCTGACATTCAGCGGAATATCCGGGCTGTCAATTACGCCGTGCAGCAGTGTCAGGTACTCCGGCACAATGTTCGAAACCTCATCGGTCACAAACACCTGGTTGCAGTACAGCTGGATCTTGTTCCGATGTACGTCGAGGTTGTTCTTGATCTTCGGGAAATACAAGATACCCGTCAGATGGAAAGGATAATCGACGTTCAGATGGATGTGGAACAACGGCTCGTCAAACTGCATAGGATACAGCTCGCGGTAGAACGCCTTGTAGTCTTCGTCCTTCAGGTCGGCAGGTTTCTTTGTCCAAGCGGGCGTCGTGTTGTTGACGATGTTCTCCTCGCCGGTCTCTACCTGCTTGCCGTCTTTCCACTCTTTCTTCATGCCGAAGGCAATCTCCACAGGCAGGAACTTGCAGTATTTCTTCAGCAAGCCTTCAATCGTTGCGTCCTCGAGGTACTGACTGAACTCGTCGTTGATGTGCAGCACAACGTCCGTGCCGCGCTCGGATTTGATCGTCTCTTCCATCTGGTACTCGGGGTTACCCTCGCATGACCAATGCACGGCTTTGGCGTTCTCGTCATAACTCTGCGAGAAGATCTCCACCTTGTCGGCTACCATGAATGCGCTGTAGAAGCCCAAACCGAAATGTCCGATGATCGCTTCGGCTTTGTCCTTGTACTGATTGACGAACTCCTCTGCGCCGGAGAATGCGATCTGGTTGATGTACTTATCCACCTCCTCGGCAGTCATGCCTATACCGTGGTCGCTGACGGTCAGCGTCTTCTTATCCTTATCTATACGTACACGCACGCGCACGTCGCCCAATTCGCCCTTGAACGCACCGGCAGTACTCAGCGTCTTGAGTTTCTGCGTGGCATCCACGGCGTTACTGATCAACTCACGAAGAAAAATCTCGTGGTCGGAATACAAAAATTTCTTGATGACGGGGAAAATGTTGTCTGACGTTACCCCAATGTTACCTTTACTCATATGTGTTTTGTTTAATTATTAGTCGAAAGTCGAAAGACCGTTCACTTCGTTCACTCAAAGAAAAAAGCCTAATTAGTCTTTGAGCGTTAGCGGTCTTTTGTCTTTGAGCGCCAGCGGTCTTTCTACTAATTATCGTGCAATAATCGTTCCAAACCGCCCAAAACTGACATTTTGGCATAATTTTTGTAGTTGTTTTTGTACATATTTCCCGAATTTATCAACATTAAAATTTCGTATATCATGAAACTTTCCGTTCAACCCTTAAACTTCGAGATTGCCAAGCAACTCGATGATTTCATCAGCAAGAAAACCGCACGTTTTGGTCGTCATCTGCGCGAGGACGACGAACTCAACATCCGTCTGTCGGTCGTTAAGCCCGCTACTATTCAGAACAAGCAGGCTGACGTACGCGTAGGCGATCTGTTTGCATCAAAGACCTGCGACACCTTTGAGCAGGCTATCTCCGAGGCACTCGAAGCCCTCGAGTCCCGCCTCGAGAAACGCAAAGAGAAAGAGCAATAAGCCGGTTAACAGCTTAACATAAAAAACGGGGTCATCAGTCTTGCTGATAGACCCCGTTTCTTTGGATTACCCACATGTTGCTTACCTCGTGCTATGGTATTCTGATAAAAATCTCACATTTATCATCCTTTTTTACAAAAAATTACTCATTCCTCTTGCATATTTGAGATTTTTTTTGTAACTTTGCAGGCAAATATTGAAAATTATGCAAACTTCCACTTTTCCTCAACAAGGTTTTATGCCTCAAATAGGCGTGATTCCAAGTTTTCCGACCATAAGCATGGCGGATTTAGAACGCTCAAGCATGTCTGTCGAAGAGTCTGAAAGCAAGATAGACAATCTTATTCATGATTTCTATCACAAGCAAGCATGATTGTTCGCATTGACAATAAAGTACACAAGCAGATAGAGGAGTTTTATGCTATCTCCATGGCGCTTCATCCTTCTTTGGGTGAACTCGTTGTCAAGCGCAAAAAGGCTCGCTTATATGCAGCTCTCCGTAACTTGTCACGCGAGGCTACTATTCACCCGTTGGCACGCTACAAGCAGGCGTGGATTGATGCCGGATACCGTGAGTTTATCACTGAGGATTTTCACTTTGCATATACGATTTATCGAATAAAAGAAACAGGCGAACAGGTTGCGTACGTAATTGACGCTTGCCATAGTACCCTTTATCATAACTAATCGCT
>CADBAZ010000064.1 GCA_902792835.1 uncultured Bacteroidales bacterium | reverse complement strand
CAGCAGCGGGTATAGGCTCAGGAATCGCATCCTCAGTAGCATACCAAGCGCCGTCATAGAAATAACTACCGGAAGTCCAATCCAGATCATCCGTCTGGTCAGCACCGTTGTTGCTGAAGATGCAGTTCTTGTAAGCACCCTTGTCAGCTACGTACTTATATACATCATAGCCGTTGATCTTGCCATCATCGCTCAGCTTTGCGCCACGGGCTACCGCAGGGGCTCCCTCGCCATCGCTGCTCACTTTGGTCATCTCTACACCAGGCCAAGTGGTGCCCGCAGCTGTACCACCCCAGAGGTGAACGCGCAGATTGTCCCAGCCGGGAACATTGACGAAGAAGATCGAGTCCTTCTCGGCAGGTGTCGGCGGTTCGGGAGTGGAACCGGCATCGTATTTCGACCATGTGCCTTCTACACCCGGGTCACCCCACACAGCAGAAGTGCTGGTGATGGTAAAGAGGTTCTTATCATCCGTCGGAATCGTTTGATCACCGGACTTTGCGCCCCAATCAGCGATATCACCGCTTGCGTTTACACGTACGAAGATGATCTTCTCGTACTTAGCCAGATCAACGTCAATCTTCCACAGATCGGTTTCACCATCAACAGCTGTCATACGAACGCCCGGCCACTTAGTACCTTCACCACCGTCTTTCCAGTGGTGGGCAGCTACAGCAGCGCCATCTTTTTTCCACCAATCTTGCTCGCACTTGCAGTAAATGGTCTTAACGGTAGATTCGGGTTCGGGATCGGGATCGCCGGCTGCTTCATAAGTTACTTCAATGTAACTAACATACGACGCTTGTTCTACCTCATAAGTTACTACCACATTTCCACCATTTCCTGTATTTCCGGAAGCAGTCATTACATTCCAATCACTTGTGGCAGATGCATTTGCTTTTGAACCAATGGTAACATCTCCTTGTTTTGCGGTCAATGTTCCAATTTTGGCACCATTGTTTTTTACATACAAGGAAACAGATGTTACGTTGTAGTCCTTAAAGTAGTCGGTAGATAATTCGACCTTTTTGAAATAAACACTCTTCGAGCTACCAAACTTGATTGCCTCAACCGAGTTGGCCGCTCCTACGGCGTAAGTAGGCTCACCTTGACCTACCTCCGTTGCAATGTCCCAAGTGACCACTCCTTCGAGGTCAGTTACTTGATTGTCTGCTGGCTTTGTAGCTTTCGTGAAGGTGCTCTTCACCGTAACAGGCTCAGCCGCAAACATCGAAACGCTAAATAGCGTCATCATCAAAAAAGAAAGAATTTTTCTCATGATCGTTTGATTTAAGTTAATAATAGTGTTATATTTGAGCTTATCTCAAGTATCGAATGTGTATTCGGTATTATGCAGAACGCGAATGCAAAGGTACAAAAAATAATTGATATATGCAAACATTTCGGCAACAAAATTGTCAAAAAGCAAAGTTATTATTGTTTTTAGTCCAAAATGTCCAAAAATGTTCAAAAATTTCTTTTTAAGTCAACTATTAAAGACAATTAAAAACTATTACAATGGAAAAAGAAGACGGCTCACCGAAATGAGCCGTCTCAATATTTAACCATTTAACGATTTAACGGTTTAACGGATTATCGGATCTCTGTGCCAAGAGCGTTGTACTTAACGCCGTTCTTGATGATAACAACTTGACCGTTCTCGATGGTCTTGATGGTCTTAGCATCTGCTTTAATGTTGTCAACAGCTGATTCGTCACCACCTATAACTACAGAAGTAATCTGCCATTTAGCATCTGCGTCACCAGCTTCGTTCTTAGAATAAACACGAATCTCCTCTGCAGCTGCCTCTAATTCAACAACAACGTCATCAAAGTTATGCTTAGTTACGGTAGCACCTTCGATCATAGCTTCCTTATTTTCGAGCGCTTTTTTGAGGTTGATTTTTACTTTATCACCTACGCTCAAATCGGTAATAACAAGACAAGCAGCTTTACCGTTCGGTTGAACATACTCTTTGTATGCTTTCATAACCAACTTGTTGGCACCGCCATCTTTGAACTCAAAATAAACTTGATCCTCATCTACGAGTTTCAAAGTAGTAACACCCCATGCTGTGGTACCTTCAACTTGTCTAACTTCTACCAAATAGGCATCACCCGAGCCATTAGCAACACCTTTGGTCTCGATGTTTGCGTACTCGAATGCGTCATCAAAGGCACTTTTAGCTGCATCAGCAGCGGTGTTATCAACGATTTCTGCAAAGGTGACCACCTTAGCATTCACTGTCATTGCTGCAACGATAGCAGCTGCAAAAAGGAAAAATTTCTTCATGATTTAATTGTTTTATGAGCCTTGCGGCTCGGTTAATGAATATAGTTAATTTGATTTGTTACAAAATAACGGTGCAAAGGTACGAATTTTCGCGCACATATATGTGGAAAAATTAGCCAAAAGGTTGGAAACGGTCAATTTTCCGCAATAATCGACTACAAAGGTACGAAAAATAATTGATATTTGCAAATAAATATGCAAAAAAAGTGCTCCGAAAAGCACTTTTTTACGTTTGAGGGTTTGATGTCGTTTGATGCTGCGCGTTTGAACAATCTCAAACCATTTCAAACTATTTCAAACCATTTCAAACCATTTCAAACCATTTCAAACTATTTCAAACCATCTCAAACCATTTCAAACTATTTCAAACCATCTCAACCTATCGCACCTCTGTGCCGAGGGCATTGTAGGTCTTGCCGTCGCGGAGGATGATCACTTGACCGTCACGGATAACCTTAACAGCCTTGGTTTCAACAGCGGCGTTGTCGATAGCGGTTTCTTCGCTCTTGGTGAAGACGATCTTGTAAAAACGCAAATACTGAGCAGATTCGTCTTTGTTCAACAGACCGGTAAGAGCAACCTCTCCGGCAGCAACAGCAATGTTAGACTCAGTAACAGTCTCGTTACTCTTCATAGAACCTTCACCGATTTTTTCGCCATTGACTACCAAGAAACGGCGATCACCTTCGTCGGTACGGTTTCCGGTGTTGCTATAAACAACTTCCAAAGTACCCGGAACGGTGGTAACGAAGCGGAGTTGTGAACCTTGAGCAAATTTGCCGTCACGAACTACATATTCCTGAATGCCTGCCAATGCTGCGGCGTTGAACGATTCATCCGGGTTGGTCAACAGATCAGCATACACAAACTCTTGGGCTTTAGTCGGCAGAGTAGATTCTGATAATTGAATAGTTGTAGCACCTGTCTTGGTGAAATCCCACGTAGTGCTCTCGCTGATCGAAGCGAGCTCGGTAGCAGCTTTGCGGGTGTAGGTGATGACATAACTCTCGTAGGTTGTTTTATCCTGTGCGAAAACGGTAACAAGTACGTTGTTATCACCCGGATTGACAGTAGCCGTAGCATACGGCTCGTCAGCCGCAGTAGCGGTAACTTCCATAGGCTCATATACACCGATCTCACCGAGGTCGTATTCGAAGACTTCATTGTCAAAACCTTCGATGGTAACGCCGTTAACCTTCAGGTCGCTCAAATAAGCGTTGTGACCCATGGTAACATTAACATAGCCATACATGCCGTATGCATAATCATCTTTTTCTTCGTTCGGATTGTTAAAGTCGTTTCTTGCAAGTACGAAGTACCAAATTTCACCTTCTGCGTCAGCTTTGAACGTGTAGGTGGCACCTTCGTGAATGGTTTCGCCGGTTTCCATATCCAACCACCATACGCGAGTCGGATTAGCGTTGAAGTCTGTAGCGGTCAGGGTAACCTCATCACCAACGCGAGCCGACGTCGGGCCTTCCACTTTGAACGAAGTAACCGGAGTCTTTTCGCTGATTACGAACGTTGATGTTGCTTCTGCATCGCAGTACGTGCCATTTGATGCTTGCGTGAATGTGATGACAAATGTTCCGGCCTTCAGCGGTATGGCTTGGACTTGACCTGTACTTACACTGAAAGAATAATCTGTACCAGATACAGCTTCTACGCCATCAAGAGTGAGTGCATATTTAACCGGTTTGCTTTGATTCTTCGATGTAATAGCAAGAGTGATAGGATCGCCCACAAAGCCGGTTCCGCCCTCAGGAACAGTAAATTCGGGATCTTCGCAAGTAGCAGGTCTCTCAATCTCAAATGTAGTAAGGAATGTGGTTGTACCGGCATCGAAACGACCGATAAACAACGAATCTTGGTCAGCGAGGAGAGTATAGGTTAATACTTCAGGATCATCTGCACTGGTTCTACCATTTACAGCTGCAGGTGAGAGATACAATTGCGTGGTTCCGTCTGCTGCATAGATTGCCAATTTTGCAACTTTTGAATCAGAACTATTGCTGAAACAAAGAGCCATAGTAACTACATCGCCCGCCAGAAAACCTCCTGTTGTCGGTTTAACGGTAAGACTAATCTTTTCGGTCTCAGTATACTTATAAGTACTCTCAAATTTAACGGCAGGTACCTCGTCCGCGTTATTGTGGATTTTAACGGTACTGAAAGTTACTTTTGCATTGTTACAAGTGAATTGCCCAACGCGATTTGCCTCAGCGCCCCACTTGACAAGCGTCGTTTGCGCCATCATTGCCATGCTTGCGAGCAGGGCAGCGGCGAATGTTAATAGTTTTTTCATAATGTTACTATTTAAAATGATTTATAGGATTGACTCTTTATTTCACCTCAGCACCGAGAACGTTGTAGGTTGCACCGTTCTTCTCGATGATTACTTGACCGTTCTGGATGCGCTTGGTAGCCTTAACGTCAACAACGGTGTTGTCAACTGCGGTCTTAGCGGGCAGAACAACCTCTGCGATCTCCTCGTTGAGCATGATCTGCTTGATAACGATGGTCTTTTCCGATTTGGAGATGATCTCCAGATATTCGTCCAGCTCGGCAGTACGGTCAATAGAGATAGACTCATCCGCTGCCTCTAATTCATTGTATTCACCGTTCACACCGATTATCACTGCATCTTTGCGCATACCGAACTTAACGGCAATCTTGTCGCCAGCCTTAACCCAGCAAGCAACACGTGCACCTTGCTTTTTGAGCTTAAGTCCCAAGTACGGTTCATTGCGAGCGGTTTTTGTGTCGTTGAGGGAGTCGAGTTCGTTGATGTTCTCAAACTCGATGTTGGCAGCTTCCAGCACTGCATGGAAAGTCTCATTGTCCTTGCCGTTATCCAGAACCCACTGCTCGATATTAACCGATTGGCTGAGGTAGTTCTTCTCGAACGATGCAGAGAAGTTGATATTTACAGTTGCTTCCACCAGTTCAGGAGCGATAATGAGAGCAACCTTCGTGCTTCCCGGCTCAACATCTACATCGCTGGAGAAACTGATTGTAACTTGTTGGTTCAATTTGCCGTCAGCGCCTACAGTAATGAAAAGAGGTTCAACTTCAAAACCTGCAAGGTTAGGAACAGTGAGGGAATATTCACCGGGAGTAAGGTTCTTGCCGGTGAAGGTTACAGTGGCTACATCAGCCGGTTTAGCTGCGGTGAGGGCAAGTGTTACCTCTTCCGGGTCAACTTTGAGGACAGGCTCCGTGCTCGGAGTAGCGTCATCGTAGGTGATCTCATAGCAGATGAGGGCTTGACCACCATTGCCATCCGAAACGAAAATAACAGACTCTTTTGCCTCAATATCCTTAATCTCTACGACACCGGAAGCGGAACCGTCTTTGCCGGGCAGTGAACCGCTGATGCTGATGGTAGTGCCGTCAACGATAACGGAACTGAATGTAGCCGACACACCGTCTTTGTTGGTAACTCCGACAATCTTGATGCTGTTGATTTGTTTGCCTTCGTTCACAAGGAACGGCAGTGCGTTGTTAATGTCGCCGTGTTTCTTGTTCGTGCGAACCTTAACACCTTTGTCCCACATGTCACCGATGATTTTGCTACCACCTCCTGCTACTTGCGCTGCGGGAATAGTGTACGATGTACCTACCAGAGCTTGGTCTGTGGTTACATCACCGGGAGCAGGGTTCTTCTCCGTTGACTGCGCCAGCATGCTTGTTGCAAGCAATGCTGCTGCGAAAAATGTAAATAACTTTTTCATGATTTTTGTTTTTTAGTTAAACATTATTTTGATTTATCGGTATATCCTTCTATGCGAATACTGCTCACGCCTATGAACTTGCCGGAGCGTGGCTTCGTCTCGTCGTTGAGCCAGGGCAGGATGCGTATGTGCAGGGTCTGTCCGGCAGGGACGGTGAGATGCGTCGGCGTAATCGCCACGGGTGTCGGGGTGCGCTGCGGCAGAGCCACCTTCTCGTAGAAGGTATGCACATCGGTGAAGTTGTTGCCGAAGCCCGTATTGATGTGGCAACTCATCGTTGCGGTGCCGACCGCCGACAGATCCATCGCGATGCGGGTGATGCGCAGGGCAGAATCAGCAGGGGCGGTAACAGCCAGGTCGATGTAGCGAACGGCGTTCTCGTCGATCTCGTCAGCCGGCCAAGGGGTCTTCGTTTTGCCGTTGTCGGAGTTGTGGAAGCGCAGTGCGGAGCCTTTGCCAACGGCGCACATATTACGAGTCGAAAGGCGATAGTGGAAAGCTCTTGGCTCTCGGCTCTCGGCTCTTTGCTCTTGGCTCTCGGCTCTTGACTCTTGACTCTCGGCTCTTGACTCTTGACTAACCTCCGGCAGCTCTGCCGGAATGGTGATATACTCGGCGAGGATGCCGGCATCTTTCAATAGCTGGGCTGCGAGACGTGCAATGAGTTTGGCACCGAGTTCTGCGGTGTGGGTCTTGTCGCCCTGGCAGAACAGATGTGCGGTGCAATAGGCGTCGCCGTACTCAAGATACAGATCATGGGTAGCGGTGGTCAGGTCGATGTACGGCACTCCTGTTTCTGTAGCCACCTGGCGCATCTGCCAGACGTAATCCATCGAGTGGTCGTCGGCAGGCACCTTCTGGTTTTCCTGCAGTACGCCGTTCTCCAACTTGCTGAACTTGTCGCCGAGGTCGTGCAAGCCATTGCGGCGCAGGGTGACGGAGTCCACGAAGTACTTGCGGCAAATAGGTCCTACGAGCACGGGCGTGCACCCGAGCGCGCGTACCTCATCTATAAATCGGATGAGGTTGGCTCGGTAGGTTGTGCTCGGGCAGGTGCCGCGCAGGTCGGTGACGGCAGGCTGGCCGTGGGACGTGAGGTAGTCGTTGTACTCCAAGACATCCAGACCGTTGCTCTTCTCGTCGTTGTGCGCAAACTGGATGAACACATAGTCGCCGGCGCTCATCTGCGTCTTGACCGACGGCCAAAGATTAGGCTGGTCGTAGAACGTACGCGTTGATGCACCCGACTTGCCGCGGTTGTTGACCGTAACAAACTCCGGGTTGAAGAACAATCCGAGGTACGTCCCCCACCCGCGTT
This sequence comes from uncultured Bacteroidales bacterium, assembly GCA_902792835.1. Classification (GTDB taxonomy): domain Bacteria; phylum Bacteroidota; class Bacteroidia; order Bacteroidales; family Paludibacteraceae; genus Colicola. The sequence continues at coordinate 1,981 of CADBAZ010000064.1, read as the reverse complement.
TGTCGGTAGCGGAAGGGTTGTAGTCCGACATCGTGCTGTCGCCTATAGTATGCACCTTGACGGCGTGCATAGGCAGACAGAGGAGTGCGGCGAGGGCTATGGTGAGAAGAGGTTTCATTTTCTCATTTTCCCATTTTCTTATTTAACTATTTGTCCGAGGGCGTTGTATGTTGTGCCGTTGCGGAGGATGAGGAGCTGACCGTTGCGGATGGATTTATCAGCCAAACTTGGCTGATGCTGAGTGGATTCCACAGCGGTTGACGTTGATTCAAACGCTTGACCGGTGATGACGACATTCTTGAGGCAGATATATTTGCCGCTTTTCGACTCCGCAAGGTTATGCCAAGGCAGAACGCGCACGTGGAGAGTCTCGCCAGCGGGGATGGTCAAGGTCGGAGTAAATGCCAGATGCGAAATAGCCAAGTTGGTCATATTCACTTTCTCGGCAATGGTCTGCACATCCGTGAACTCGTCCCCGAAACCGGTATTGATGTGGTAGCACATGGTTGATGTACTATGCGCCGCGATATCCATCGAGATGCCGGTAATACGCACCTCGGCAGAAGCCGGAGCTGTCACAGCAAAGTCGACGTAACGGGTAGCATTCTCATCTATCTCTTCTCCCGGCCATGCGACTTTGGCACCTGTAGCATTGGAGTTGTGCAGGCGCACCATCGTTATTCCCGTCTCATCGCCGTCGGTGAAATCCGGCTTGGTATCCGCAGCCATCATATTACTCATCGTGAGCGCGGCACTGATCGGTCCTTCAACCACCGCAGCAGGGATAGGACGGGCATCGATTGCCCAGGTGGCACTGACCGCAGCACCTCCATCGAGGGAGATAGCCGTGGCGCTGACAGGAACAGCGATCATATGTTCGCCGGATGTGGCATAGACGGTATCGAGTTGCTCACCGCCTGTGGTGTAGTAAGCCTGCACATAGACCTTTTGGAACATCGAACCACCTTCGTACGAAGCCTGCGCCGTAGAGGCATAAGTCTGCTTGTCCAGCGAAATCTGCAAGTTCGCCGTAGCGGTCAGAGCGACCGTACCGCTTGCCGGCTCCAGACCGTAGCCGGTGAGCAAGAACTCCTTGTTCTGCGGCACGCCGCAATAGGTCTCACCTATCTCGATGGCATTGGGGTTAGCAGTGATGTCGGTGGGGATGGTGATATAGTCGGCTAACACGCCTTCGTTCTTGAGCAGCTGGGCAGCCGCACGGGCTACAAGGTTTCCGCCCATGGCGTTGGTGTGGGTCTTGTCGCCCTCGCAGAACAGCAGACTCAGACATTGCGTCTCGCCGTAGGAGAGATAGAGTTGGCGCGTGGCTTCGGTCAGGTCGATAAACGGCACGTTCTTCTCGGCAGCAACGACTTTCATTGCCTTGACGTAACTCATCGTGGAGTCACCGGCAGGCAGGCTCTGGTTCTCGTAGAGCACACCGTTCTCGATCTTGCTGAACTTGTCACCGAGGTCGTGCTTACCGTTTCGGCGAATATCATTGCCTTGGAAATACGCGCGGCAGATCGGTCCCACCAAAACGGGCGTCACGCCTAACTCGCGCGCCTCATCGATGAACGCGCGAAGCATGTCGCGATAGGTCGTCTGCGGGTTCGTACCACGTGCATCGGACGGAGCAGGCAGACCGTGCTCTTCGCAATAAGCCGCATACTCGAGGTTGTCCATACCATAGGTAACGGTGCCTTCATCGTTATGCGCAAACTGGATGAGCAGGTAGTCGCCGGCAGACATCTGGGTCTTGACAGAAGCCCAATGTGCCGCACCGGTGTAGAAACCACGGGTGTCGGCTCCGGACTTGCCTCGGTTGTTCACGGTAACGAACTCCGGGTTGAAGAACGAACCGAGGTACATACCCCAACCGCGTTTGTCGGTTGTGCTTTCATCGTAATCTGCCATGGTGCTGTCACCGATGGTGTGCACCTTGATGGCGCTCATCGGCAAGCAAAGCAGCGTTGCAAGA
>CADBAZ010000063.1 GCA_902792835.1 uncultured Bacteroidales bacterium | reverse complement strand
GAAAATTATTGCATTTTTCGGAGTAGCACTCCGAATTTTTCAATATTTTTGATACCGACATATACTTTTTTCTGCAGATTTACCATCTATCTTCGCAATGTAGTTTCATTCGAAAAATTTGCATGACCAAGTTGACCATCTTGACAAACTTTCGTTTAATTCGGTTAATTCGTGAACCTCACTTGGTCAACTTTGTCAAGTTTGTCATGTCATTTTTTTGCTTTGCATGGCGATCTTGACGTTCTTGGCGATATCGTCAATATCGTCAACTTCGCCAATGCATTTTTCATTCATTCTTAGATCCTTTTTTATGGGTGCTTTAGCGCACGCATCGTTAGTTATTGGTTAGATATTGGTTAGTCATTCGTTGGTCATTGCCCATACTATTCTCTACCCGACACCTAACCGCGCCCTACTTCTTCCCTTTCATCAATCGCTTCGTTGCACGCATCTCACGTTGTAACAACTCCATTCGTTCTTTCAATTGCTCTTGTGTAGGCAACGCATCCTTAATTCGGATATTGTTATATGTTGCCACTCCTATCGGCGTACTTATACCCCGGAATGACCATTGCACCTCTGCCTTGTTCATATCCGAGCAAATAAGCAAACCGATAGTGGGGTTATCCTCCTTGTCCTTGAGCAAGTCATCTACCGCATTGACATAGAAATTCAGCTTTCCGGCAAACTCCGGTTCAAAAGCCTTTGCCTTCAGTTCGCACACCACATAGCAACGCAACCGTATATGATAGAACAGCAAATCAATCTTTCGCGTCGTATCCCCTGCCCACAACTGTTTCTGTCGTCCGATAAGCGCAAAGCCTGTACCCAACTCTAGCAACAAGCCGGTGATACTTTTCGTCAAAGCCTCTTCTAAATCATCCTCATTATAGATTTCATGATCTACAGTTGCAAACCCAAAATCATAATTTTCTTTGAATACCTCTTGTACCAACTTGCTCTGCAATTCCGGCATATGCTCTGCGAAGTTATTCAGTATCTTTCCTTGATGTTCATATAGGTTTGCCTTGATGCAATTCACCAACGCCGCACGGCTCAGCCCTTGCTCTATCGTCTTGCCGATGTAGAACAATGCCTCTTCGATGGATTTGCATTTGGAAATAATCTCCACATGATGTCTCCAAGGCACGAGTGCAAATAGTGCCGGAAATTCTGCAACGGATTGTTGCAGTTTTTCTCCACCATGCTGGCGGAGTTTTATTTCATTAATTTCTATAACAGGTTGTAATAGAATTTCTGCACCAGCTTGGTGCAGTTTTAGCCTTTTAAATTCTGCACCAGCCTGGTGCAGTTTTGTATCTCCTTGATTATAAAACAGATACCACTGTTTCACATACCAAATATTACGCACCGAGAACCCTTCTGCGTTCGGAAACTCTCGCTGCAAATCAAGGCTCACCTGCTCTACTACTCCGGCTCCCCAACGCTCCTCAGCCTTCTTCTGCACCAAGTCACGTCCAAGTTCCCAATTAAAGAGCAACTTCTCCGAGTTAACCCGCACAGAAGCCTTCACCTGCGCCGAACGATAGCGATGTTTCAACTCCGCAATCCAATCTGCATAATCGCCATCCAAATGCACGTCATGCGACTTCACAATCCGTGGCGTTTCAAATCTATCCAACTCTTCAATCATATAATACCTCTATATTATTTCTGTATCAAACTCCATTTCACATCTCAACTACCACGCCATCAATCCATATTGATACACATACTCCTTCGGCGGGAACTCCACGCGGATACCTATATTCGCCAGACTCTTCACCACATTGCAGCCCGTTGCATCCCACGGCACACGTGCCTGCTCGGGATGTGCACAGCCTTCTTTCGGACAACCGTCTTTGCACAACTGACATCCGCAACCGATAAACGCCTCTGCCATCGCATTGCCGCGCTTGAACAACTCGCCCTCAAAGTACAACATTGCCCGATGCAATCCGTTCGCCGCTTCCCGAAATCTGACTTCTGACATCTGATCTCTGATTTCTGATTTCTGATCTCTGACATCTGATTTCTGACGGCTAATGATCACCGCCAAATGTTCGTACTCCCTGATAATCTTCTGAAAGTCCAGATCCGGCAATCGTCCGGGACAAGTCCATTTCTCGCGATAGTTCGTGCAATGCAGACATTTGAGCCGCACACGCTCCTCAAAAACAAGATCGTCATGACGTATAGCCACCACATCCATCTCCGGATATTTGCTTTGCAATATGTCTCGTATTTCATCCAAACTCATAATGCCCTACAAAATTACACTTTTTTTTTGACATTTGCAAATTTTACGCACACATTCTTGCTTTTTTACCTAATTTTGTCGAAAAATGGATATATCTCACTTCACAGGATTGATATAGTAGAACGTCGTGTCACCGTCAAGGGTGGCTATAATGTCTTGCAATATGCGTTCGGGATGAACCACTCCACTCTCCCAGAAATCGTTCGCTCCACTCGGCAGACAACGTTTGCGGAAGTTGTACAACCTGCCGGTCTGATATGCCTTGAACAAAGCATGCTGGCTATTCATCTCAAGCAAAGCTTCCCTACTCGGCACATTGCACCCTAACCACACATCGGCATCGGCAAAGGTCAGCAAAGCTTGTTCAAACGTCAGCGGTATAGACGACTCACGTTCATCATCGGCGAAAGCATATTTCGCTCCGGCATCGCGAAACAACGCTCCCATATACGTTCCTCCGGCTGGCACATACCACGTACCGCGGAAATCCAAACCGCTGACTACTGACAACTGATTGCTGACAGCTGATCGCTGATTGCTGATTGCATTATACACGCTATCCACAGCATTGAATATTGAATCAGCTACATCCAGCTTGTCAAAGAACACCGCTACAAACCGTATCCATTCGGCGCGCGCCAGTGGAGTCGATTCGCGCCACTCATTGTTGTACAGCACAGGTATTCCCACACTCTCCATCCGCTCTGCTGACTGATCGCTCGGAGCGTAGGTCGAATAGAGCATCGCTTGCACGCCATTGGCTATAATCTTTTCGCAGTCAGGCTGCATAGCATCGCCAAGGTGCTTGCAACTCTCCGGCAACTCGTGATAGCTGACTTCGGGATTGCACATGCCTACAAGTCGATCCATTAGCCCGAGTTCAGCCAACATGCCTATATGCGTCGCCGAACTCGCGCCAATTCGTTCCAACGGCTCGCTGATCATATATGTCGCCATCACGCTATCCGCATTCCACGGAGCAAACACGCGCACACGTTTCATGCCCAATGTATCATCAATCTGAAACCCCGTGGCATATTTGTTCCCCGGACGCGGCAACCTACCATGTTTGGCAACAGGTGTGCATGCCCACAACAGGCACACACACACCGCGATGACGCAAGCCAAGCTTGGCTTGCTGCTATCAGAGATTCTTGCACGCATATTCATACCCAGCCTCAAGAGCACGGATGTTCGTTTGTACGATGGCTTCCGACTTGCGGGCAAACACTTTCTCCAAACCTGCTTTGACGATCTCCGGCTCTACACCCAACATCGGAATAGCCGCACCAAGCAGAACCATATTCGCAGCCTGTACGGGTGCATTGATCTCTTTGACGAGCGCATCGGTATCTATGAGAATATGTTTCGGACAAGCCTTGATGGCTTTATACACTTCCTCAAGATCCGGGTAATTGTCAATATTTCTAAAAGGCACAGACGAAGTGACCACACATCCGTTCGGTGCGAGCCAAGGCACATATCGCAATGCTTCCAGCGGTTCAAGCGAAAGAATAATATCCGCTTGTCCCTGCGGAATAAGATCCGACCAAATCGGTTCAGTAGAGATACGCAGATGGCTTTGCACCTCACCGCCACGCTGGCTCATGCCGTGTACTTCGGCTTGTTTCAAGTACCAACCCTCGGATAGGGCTGCTTGACCTATAACAGTGGCAATAGACAGAATTCCTTGTCCGCCTACACCGGCTAATATAATATCGTTTTTCATAATTGCGATGATTTATTTTATCAGCCAAACTTGGCTGATGCTGTTATTTACGCGCTTTGCGCTTTAGGGTTTGTATACACTCACGGCGTGCGATAACCACCGACGTACCGTGATAATTGATCTCCTCGCGGATAACCTGTTTCATCTCGTCCATGTTCTTGGCAAGCGGCACAACCACACGTACATGCTCTTCAGGTATTCCCATCGCCATGCAGATTCGTTCGAGTTTGCCTGTACCTGCCGAATCTTGACCACCCGTCATGCCTGTAGTCAGGTTATCGGAGATAAGCACCACAACATCCGCGTTGCAGTTAGCGCAATCGAGCAGTCCTGTCATGCCGGAATGCGTGAACGTCGAGTCGCCGATAACAGCAATAGACGGATATTGTCCAGCATCAGCCGCACCTTTTGCCATCGTAATGGATGCACCCATTTCCACACAGGCATGAATAGCGTGGAAAGGCGACAGCGCACCTAAGGTATAGCAACCTATATCGCCAAAGATCCTCGGTTCGGGGTATTCACGTGCCACCTCATTGAGCGCGGTGTACATATCTCTGTGACCGCAGCCCTGACACATCGAAGGCGGACGTCCCGGCAAAACCAAGTCACTCTTGGCTTTCGGCTCTTGGCTCTTGGCTTGCACAAAGCAATCCGGTGACAACTCGCCCATGCGCGGCAGATCGCCTGTCAAGCGACCGCGGATAATTATATTCGAAGGAACCAACCCGCGCAACAGCTCTTCTACTACAGGTTGACCTTCTTCGGCAACAAAAATCTCCTCCACGCCATCAGCAACCATCTTATTGATGAGTGCTACAGGCAGCGGATACTGCGTAATCTTCAGTATCGATGCGCCTTGGGCTATTCCGGCTTCTTGCATGTAGTTGTATGCTATGCCACACGCTACGATCGCGCGTTTAGGGTCTGTGCCTTTCGTGTAAGAGTTATTGCCGCACTCCTCGCTCAAACGTACGAACTCCGGCTGTTGTGCCAGCAGGTCGGCGTAGTTGCGTTTGGCAAACGCCGGCAACAAAATGAAGTGCTGCGGGTTATCCGGCAGACTGTGGGCGTTTTGTGGACGCTGTTCATCGGCCGTTACAACCATCGCACGGCTATGCGCCATTCGCGTCGTTACGCGCATCAGTACAGGTACGCGCAACTTCTCCGACAAATCAAACGCTTGCCGTGTCATGTCGTACGCCTCTTGCTGGTTCGAGGGTTCAAAACATGGTATCAATGCAAACTTTGCATAGAACCGTGAATCTTGTTCGTTCTGCGAACTGTGCATCGACGGGTCATCGGCAGCCACAACCACCAAGCCGCCATTCACGCCTGTGATGGCAGAATTGACAAACGCATCAGCACAAACGTTCATGCCGACATGTTTCATGCAGACTAACGCACGTTTGCCGGCGTACGTCATGCCGAGAGCCGCTTCCATGGCAGTCTTCTCGTTCGTCGCCCAGCGGCAAAAGATTCCTCGGGGCGCTTTGGCTTCGCCGAGTTGAATGTACTCCGTAATTTCGGTAGAAGGTGTGCCCGGGTAGGCATAAACACCGCTCAAGCCGGCATCAATAGCGCCTTGAGCAATGGCTTCGTCACCTAAAAGAATGTGTTTCATGATGTAGAATATTTTTTGTTCACTAATTAATCGAATTAAACGAATCGCAATGATTTAATAGTTGCGCAAACAAACTGTCGTCCGGCACAGGCGCTGTGATGGTCAGCGGTTCTTTGCGCACGGGATGCACAAAAGTTATCTGCCGTGCGTGCAGACTGATTGAGCCATCGGGATTGCTGCGCTTAGCGCCGTACTTCAAATCACCCTTTATCGGGCAACCGATAGCCGCCAACTGGCAACGGATCTGATGATGCCTACCTGTCAGCAGTTCAACCTCAAGCAGCGTATAATGCTCGCCTTTTGCCAATGTCTTATAAGTCAATATCGCTTGTTTGGCTTCTTTTGCGCCTGGTTTGGCTATATACGACTTGTTCTGTGCTTCGTTACGTACGAGCCAATTCTCTAACCTTGCTTCCGGCAACTTTGGTTCACCTTGCACGATAGCCCAATACGTCTTGTGCATGGCTTCGTGATCCTTGAACAACTCGTTCAATCGAACAAGCGCCTTCGATGTTCGCGCAAACAGCACCACACCGCTTGTTGGCCTGTCAAGCCGATGCGGCACGCCAAGGAACACTTCGCCGGGTTTGTTGTACTTGACCTTGATAAATTCTTTCAAGATCTCCGAAAGCGGCTTGTCACCGGTCTTGTCGCCTTGCACAATCTCCCCCGGAGCTTTGTTCACCGCAATAATATGGTTGTCTTCGTATAGTACCTGCATAATCTGAATTCTGAATACTGAATACTGAACACTAACTACTGACGACTTACATCTTACACAACGCTTTGTTGCTAAATCCGTCAATATACATCTCCAGCGGTTTGTCAAGTCGTACATGGCGAACGAGTTCGGTTTCTTCCACTGCCGGCAAGCGATCAAGCGCCTCGGCATCGTAGCAGTCACTTGCCCGTGCCCACGGGTCGATGTTCATATAGCCGACATTGAACGAAGTCATGTTCTGGAAGAAGTGGCTGCCTTGACTCGGGTCAACGCGGAAGTTCTCCAGACTGCACTCGGCTATCGCTTTCGCTTCGCTAATATCGCTCCATTGTACCGGCACGCCTAAGCTGGCGATCTGCGAACCCCAACGACCGTAACCTATAAGCAGGTATTGCCTACCCTCTTGGCGCATCTTGGTGTTCCACTCGCGCAGCGTTGCTGCCATCTCGCGCGTGCGCAATACATCAAAGGTATCGCGACGCAGATAGATGATATCCGTTATATCCTCAATCTTCCCCACGCCGAGCGCACTACCCGAACGCAGCAACGCGCCACTCTCGTCAATCTCATCCCATTCAACCTTAGCACTCAAACTATCCGCCGATATCGGACGAATCTGCAACACATTGAATACAGCCAAATCGTCTGATATCGAGCCGCTCTGCTGCGGAATAGATTCCGTGTTCGGCTTGAGCGATGCAGCAAACTCAATCTCCACCGGTGTCTTAATCTCTTGCTGCGCCATATCGAGCAGTTCTCTAATGATTGCCGTCAGCGGGAACGTATTGAACTTCAACTGTTGCGCAAACGTCACGATACGCGGTCCTTGCGGATAACAGGAGTCCACAATACGCATATTCTCCATGTCGTAGGTCGATGCTACGAGCCGCAGACTGCCAAACTGTTCGCAGTCGTGAATAGGAATACGCGCAAAGTTCACAGCATCATCAACGGACACCTTAAAAAGTTCCGGACTCATCGAAAGCGCCAGCATCGACTGCTGCGTCTCACGCATCGCCAAATCCACCGTCGAGGTCTGCATCACGTTTTTCGGGTACTTGGGTGAAAAACGCAACACTTGTTCGCCATCCACCACGGCTTTACCCAGACCGTACGCAATCTTCACAATGCCATCTTCGGGTTTCTCTTTGCCTACGGGGTAGAAGTTGATGCTTCGCGCTACACCGGAGATCGCGGGGAAGTAGTAATTGCCTTCCTGTTCGCCGCAAACTTCTTGCAGTACTATCGCCATTTTCTCCTCGCTCGGCACGTTGCCTGTGCTGACGATATATCCACGCGACGCAGCAAAATACACACTCGCATAAACCGACTTAACCGCCTTGCTGAGCATTCTCAGCTGCTGGTCTTCGTTCTCGGTGTTCGGAATCATGTAGGTTGAATACACTCCGGCAAACGGCTGGTAATAAGAGTCTTCGAGTTTGCTACTCGACCGAACAGCCAGCGGACGACGCGTCACTCGAATAAAATGCCGCAGTGCATCCCTTAGCTCCAACGGCAACATTGCCGCCACAAACTCCGACAGTATCTCTTCGTCCGTCAGATCGGCATTGATTACGTATTGCAATCCGTTGTCGTGGATAAACTTGTCGAAGTACTCGGTCGTAATAACCATCGTTCGCGGCACAAGCACGCGCACATCCGGCCACTTGTCGTACAAATCGTATTTCTGCAGCACATGATTGAGGAACGCCAAGCCTCGGCCTTTTCCGCCCATCGCGCCGTCGCCGCAACGTGCAAACCAGATGGTGTCGTTGTAGGTATCCTTCGCGTACCGCGCCACGACGCCCAATGCCTGATTGATGCGGTAGTCATGAATCAGACGGATATTGTTCTGACGCACATTTTCTATATCTGACTCGTCTTGGATCTTCAACGCGCTCACCGGTCGCCCTACGGAGAACAATCCCCTTGCAAACAGCCACTTACTCAGGTAGTTGTTGTCACTCAGTCGGCGGAATGCGGCTGGTGAGATAGTCGATATGATTCGCTCAAATCCTTCCAGATCGCTCGCACGGTCAATCTCTTTACCTGTTCGCGGATCACGGGCAATGAAGTCACCGAAGCCGAACTCCCGCTCGATATACTCGCTCACCTCTTGCGTCAGGGTCTTCGATTGCTTGATCACGAAGCCTACCTTCAGTTTGTTCGCTGCCTGGCGCATCGACTCTTGCGAACTCTGCATCAAGAACGGCATTGTCGGGTTGTCCTTGCGGATCATCTTGCACAGGTCAATACCGGCATCCAGTTTCTCTTCGGACGACGGATCGCCTTTGTGAATAACAAAACCTATATCCGATATAACGCCGATGATGTTCTGCTTGTATTGCTCGTAGAGTTCAACCGCCTCATCGTAGCAGGTTGCCATCAGCACTTTCGGTCGCGAACGCTTGCGCAGCAGTTGTTGTTTCTCGTTCAGCGCGTCGCGGATAGCTATGCTGTTCTGCTGCAGCACCAGTTTGTACAGCAGCGGCAGATACGTCGAATAGTAGCGCACGCTGTCTTCCACCAATAGGATTGCCCGCACACCTTCTTCCAATATATCGTGCGGCGCATTCATTCGATCCTCTATCAACTTGTTGATAGCAATGATCAGGTCGGTGGAATTGTTCCAGTTGAAGTACAGGTCGATGTTGCTGCGGTCGTGCTTCTCGATGCGGCGGAAGATTTCCTTGCTGAATGCCGACAGCAGCACTATCGGACAATCCGGCAGCAACGCCTTTGCCTCATGTGCAAAGTCAAACACATCCAGTTCCCCCGCGCTGTACATCATCAATATCAAGTCAAACTCCTCGCCCTTGCCAGCGTTCTCACCATTTCCACCATTTGGCGGATTACTCAGATTCAGTTCCGCATATTCCTGTGCAATCTGCACATCAATACGTCCGTCTTCCTCCAGCGCAAAACTGTCATAGTTATTGCACACCAACAGAATCCGCTTCACGCGCCTCGCCATCAACGATGTGTAGTTACTATTCTCCATTCTATTTTTTGAAATTTCATTTCACATTTTGAACTATTCGGAAATATCTAATAGTTGCTCTGATTTCCTTTCTCTATTCGAACTATTCGAATTATTCTAATAATTCATCTTTCATGATAATCATATTAAAAATCAGAGACGGTCTAATTTTTTATCCCATATGATTTCTTGTCCTACTGATTGCCCACTAGTCTGCAAATAATCCTCTATTGAAGGCAGACCAATTGTATTGCGTAAGCTATATTCATCGGCAGAAATGGAAGTAATACCATACGTCCATTCGCGAGCAACCTGATCTTTATCGTACACTTCTTCCAATATACGATTGTAATTATATCGTTTACATCCGGAAAGCACCCAAAGGCTACTCGCGAGGATTAATATGATAA
>CADBAZ010000062.1 GCA_902792835.1 uncultured Bacteroidales bacterium | reverse complement strand
CGAAGGTTGGGCGGCTGAAACGCCCCAACTCGAGGAGTCGCTTCGTCCGATCAAAGCTAACTGCCCCAAGATGCCCGGTATCGGTGCGTTCAGCGATGAACTGCGTGACGCACTGCGCGGCCCCTTCTACGATGATCATGCAGGCGCGTTCCTTGCAGGACTGCCCGGTAACGAACAGAGTATCCGCTTCGGTATAGTAGGTGCTATCGAGCATCCGCAGGTGGATATGTCGAAGGTCAACTACAGCCAACAGCCCTGGACGCTGCAACCGACGCAACTCATTTCTTACGTATCCTGCCACGACGACATGATGCTCACCGACCGTCTGCGTGCGTCAGTTAAGCCGCTAAAGGGCAAACAGATTGCAGACGACGAACTCATGCGCCTTGATATGTTGGCGCAGACCGTAGTGCTCACCTCGCAAGGACTGCCGTTCTTGTGGAATGGTGAGGAGATCATGCGCGACAAGAAAGGCGTGCACAACAGTTATTGCAGCCCGGACTCCATCAATGCCACGTAAGGCGCACCCGGCTTTCCGCCTCGGTGATGCTGAACTCGTACGCGAACATCTTGAGTTCATCGACGTGACAACCGACAACGTAACCGGTGACGACAAAGTGACGCCGGATTGTGTGCTTGGCTTCCGCTTGAAGAATCATGCAGGTGGTGATGAATGGGAAGAGATTGTTGTTCTGTTCAATGCCAACCGTCAGGCAGTGAATGCTGATCTTCCGACCGATGCAACCTACACTGCTGTCGTTATGGACGGCGAGGTTAATCCTGCAGGACTCGGCACGTTCACCGGCAAGGCACGTATACCGGCGCAGTCTGCACTAATCCTGCATAACTAAGCAGAGCTTATTGCTATTGTTTGTTCAGTGAATTGACAAGCATTCCACACGCGGCGAGGATATCTTCGCCGCGTGATTTGCGTATAGTACAGGTTACGCCGTGAGCCGAGAGGTAATCACGGAAGGCAATCATCCGTTGCTCGTCGCTAGATGCACCCCACTGCCTGTTAGTTGTGGGGACCCCGCTGGCAGGGAAAGTTATTGAAGAACTTTCGACTTTCGACTTTCGACTTTCGACTCCTTCATGGAATCGAATAAGATTCACGCGGCAGGGTAGGCCGCTTACGAGGCGCAGGAGTTGTTTGGCGTGAGCTGTATCGTCGTTCACACCAGCCCAGCAGATGTACTCAAACGACAACCGCCGTTGTTTGCTCCATTCGTACTGCCGCACGAGATCGAGCACGTCACTGATAGGCGTGAGCCGTTGTGCCGGCATAATGGCTGCGCGCTCATCCGGGAACGGGTTGTGCAGTGAGATCGCCAAGTGGCAGTCCGTTTCATCCAAGAACCGCTGCAATGCAGGCTTTTGACTTTCGACTTTCGACTTTCTACTATCTAAAATGCCTACCGTGGAAACCGTGATGCGTTTGCCGCTCCAGCCCAAACCCCATTCTGAGGTCAGCACATTGAGCGCGCGCAGCACGTTGTCGATATTATCCATCGGTTCGCCTTCGCCCATCAGTACGAGGTTCGTCAGGTCGGGGAAATGCAGTATTTGTGCCAGAATATCTGCGGCAGAGAGGTTGCCGTGAAAGCCCAGCGTGCCGGTCATGCAGAACTTGCAGCCCATCTTACAGCCTGCCTGCGTGCTCACGCATAGTGTCACACGATCGTCTTCCGGCAGATAGACGCACTCGATATATTGACCGCTATCGCTATTTGACCGCTGTGCTGTTAGATAGACGGGAAAGAGGTACTTGCGTGTGCCGTCAACGGAGATGGCTTCGGCAGTGGGCTCAATGCGACCGATGCAGTAGTTCTGTTTCAGTGCCTCGCGGGCTTTGAGGGAGATGTTCGACATCGCGTCGAACGAAGTCACCCGTTTGCGGTAAAGCCACTCACAGATCTGCTTGCCAACGAAGCGGGGTAGTCCCGCTTCGATGGCAATGTCTTGCAGTTCTGCTAATGTTTTACCTAACAGTGGCTCCATGATCGTTGAGCAGCCAATAATGGCTGCTAACATGATTAGTTGCGTGCCAGCGGCACAATGATGGCGGTCAGCGGCTCAACGGTAATGCGCTGGTTGAGGTCGATAGGCCGGTCGGAAACGATATCCTTGCCTTGCTTGCTGTAGTTCATCAGAATCTCGTGGTATTGTGCCACAGGAATCTGACGCGGCTCATTGCTGGCGTTCAGGTAAACGAATACGGCTTCGTTGTCCGTATAGCGGACGTAAGCGTAGGTGTTGTCGCGGCTGAGGAAGTGCATCAGTTTGCCCTCGTGGATCGTCTTGTTGGTGCGACGCCAGTTCAGCAGCTTGGTGTAGTAGGCGTTCAGATCCTCTTGCTCCTTCGTCAGACCTGCCGGTGTGCCGTTGAACCAAGGATGGTTAACGCGCAGTGCGCCGTGGTTGCTTATGTCGTCGGGGTTGAGGCTGATCAGTCCGTACTCCTCGCCGTAGGTCAGTTGCGGTATACCGCGCATGGTGGCAAGCAGGGCGACGATGAGTTTGTTGCGCTCAAAGCTCTTGTCAAGCAGCATATCGCGTACACGCGGGGTGTCGTGGTTGCTGTCGAAGATCAGCAGGTTGTCGGGGTGGGCATAAAGGAAGTCTTCCGCTACCACCTCGTAGCATTTGAGCAGACCGTTGCCCCAGCCCTCGCCGGTATTGCTCAGAGCAGCGCACATGGCTTCCTGCAGCGGGAAGTCCATCACGCAGGGTAGGTTGGAGTTGTATCCGTCGGGGTTACGTGCATCAGCTTGCCAGTAAGCTACCTGCGAGGTAGGACGTGTCCAGCACTCGCCTACGATATTGATGCCCGGGTATTCGTCGCGCACGGCTTTCGTCCACTGTGAGATAGGCACTTTTTCGTTGTACGGATAGGTATCCACGCGCAGACCGTCAAGATCCATCGTCTCGATCCACCAGATTGCCCACTGCTGGAAGTATTTCAGCACGTCGGGGTGGTCGAGATTCATGTCGGGCATCGAGGTATCAAACCAGCCGCTGTTCATACCGATGAAGTCTATCTCGGCAGCGTGCGGGTCGGCAGCCGTCGAGAACTGCCAGTTCGAGCGGGTGAAGGTCGGATATTGATGAATCCACTCATAGAACGGCAGGTCTTTCATCCACCAGTGTGCCGAACCGCAGTGGTTCGGTACGATATCCATGATCATCTTCAGTCCTTTGTTGTGTGCGGCGTTCACGAGATCGCGGTACAGGTCGTTGCTGCCGTAGCGCGGGTCAATGTGGTAGTAGTCGGCGCACGCATAGCCGTGGTAGGACTGTGTCGGCTCGTTGTCGAGCAGCAGCGGCGTGTTCCAGATAGCCGTAGCACCCAAGGCTTTGATGGCATCCAGATGGTCGATTATACCCTTGATGTCACCGCCATGACGACCGAACCACTCTGTCGGAGCAGCTTTCTCGGCTGTATCGTCGGTGTTGTCGTTCGAGGGGTCACCATTGGCAAAACGATCCGGCATGATCAGGTAGATCACGTCTTCGGGTCCATAACTGGTGTTTGCACGCGGTTCGGGACGACGGGCGTTGATCACGTAGTTGATCTGAGCGGATTTGTTGCCCTTGGTCAGGGTGATGCGGTACGTGCCTGCCTCCTTGACGTTCAGGTCAACAAACAGATAGTTCGGCGACTCTGCGTTGCGCTGACGTTTAACGGTCAGTCCGAGGCACTGACCTTTCATCACCTTGCCTGCTACCACCTGTTGGATGGTTACTTCGGCGTCGGCGAGGTCTTCGCCTTGCAACATCAATGTCAGGGGCAACTTCATGTCCGTGAACCAACTCAGCGGCTCTGCGCGCTCAATGCGCGGCTTAGCCTGCAATGCCATCGACAGCAGCATGCATGCCGCCATCGTGGATACTCGTAGGATGTTTTTCATAATCAATATTTTTTAGTTGTCAGTATTCAGTTATCAGCAATCAGTTGACGGCTAATTCTTTAACCAGCACGTTCTTAAGCGTATTGTGCTCGTCTTTGAGTTGCTGGAAGCGTTGCCAGAACGCTTGCATCTCTTCGTCTGCGCCTCGGATGAACTCCTCAAGTCCTTGTTTGTCAATGCGGTCAACCACCATGCCGATGCTGATCTTGTGGGTGTCGAGGGCAGGTTGGTAGGTCTTGTCCTCTTTCTGCTCGACATATACGGTGCGCAGCAGCCCGACCTCTACCAGCCTGTTCAGCAGTTGGTTGACGAGGCGGATAGGCAGGTTGTTGTCGTGCGCCAACTCGGTTGCCATGTAGGGCAGTTCATCGTTCTCAAAGCGTTGGATGATCTTGTTAAGCAGGAACAGTGTCACGAAATCCTTATATCGCCGCGACATTTTCTCGAGGTCTTTCTCGTACTCAAACTGCTCGTTGTTCTGTATAGCGAAACTCATCTCTGCACCGATCAGTATCAGCAGACATGTCCATTGCAGCCACATCATAAGGATCGGTATCGTGGCAAACGCACCATACACGATGCTCGTGCGACTCAAGAACACGATCACGTACATCGACAGCATCTGCAACAGTTGGAACAACGTTCCCATCAGTACGGCAGGAAACACGGCGCTGCGGAAATGCACCTTGGTGTTCGGGATCGCTATGTACATCCAGATAAACACCAGCCATACCAGCACGAACTGCACCAGCCGCACAACCGTGCTATGCCACTCACTCATGCTTGCCAGCAGCGGTTGCGATTCGATGGTTGTTTGTACGATCAGGCTCAAACCCGTTGAGGTGATGATTACTATCGGTACGAAGAACAGCACGGCAACGTAGATGGTCAGTTGGCGGATGATGGAGCGTGGCTGGCGAACGTCCCATATTGAGTTGAAAGCCTGCTCAACGTTCCGAAAGAAACTATATACTGCCCAGATGAGTATCAGCAAACCTATACCGATGAACGTGCCGCCTTGGGCTGTTTCCAGATAGCGGTTGATCATTCCCATCACCTCGGGCATCATGTTCGAGCCGCCCGGAATGACGTGCTGTAAATGGCTCTCGATCATCTCCGCAAACCCGAAGCCTTTGGCTATGGCGAGGATCATCGCCAGTATAGGGATGATAGCGAACACCAGATTGTATGTCAGCGCGTTGGCTGTCATGTTCAGTTGCTTGGAGTTAAAGCCGCGTATGACAAGTATAATCGTCTTGAGAACGCCCAAGCCGATGCGCTTGGTGAATCGCGCGTCTTCCAACTCATTCGACGTCCATCGCCAGATGTCGTACTGAATGAACTCTGATATCTTTTGCCGTTTGCCCATTTGTGTGTGCTGTTTAACTGATTGTTGACAAAAAGCGAAAGCGGGTCTATAAGCGGGGTTCTGTTCGTGTGCTTATCATTAATCTTGCGTACATGTTACCATGCACGTCTATCGCGCTCTACCCTCCGGCTTGGGCGAGCAGCCCTCAGCGCCGGTTTACTTGAGCTTGCAGCCCGCAGTATGCTCGTTTCACTCGCGTTCGACAAGTTGGGTTGCCGAAGGCGACTCGTCTCTGTAGCAGTGACCAAAGATTACTCCCTGACGGCCGTTAACCGCTGCGGTGCTCTGTGCTGCCCCGACTTTCCTCTACTGCATATAGCAGTAGCGATAAGCCGACCTGCTTTCGCGTTTTATCAAAATTCCGCGCAAAGTTACAAAAAAAATCCCACATTTGCAAATTTTGTGGGATTTTTTTTGTGTTAACTATTAACTTTTCACTCTTCACTGACTACATCATTCCTCCCATGCCTGCGCCGGCGGGCATTGCGGGAGCGGGATTCTCCTCTTTCTTGTCCACGATGACGCACTCGGTGGTGAGGAACATGCCTGCGATGGATGCGGCGTTCTCGAGGGCTACGCGGGCAACCTTGGCGGGATCAACCACACCGGCTGCCAGCAGATTCTCGTACTCGTCCTTGCGGGCATTGTAGCCGAAGTCGCCTTTGCCGTTGCGCACTTTGTCAACGACCACTGCACCTTCCTTACCGGCGTTGTGAACGATCTGACGCAGCGGCTCTTCGATAGCGCGGCGAACGATCTCTATACCGGTCTGCTCGTCCTCGTTCTCGCCTTTGAGACCTGCGAGAGCCTCTTGTGCGCGGATGTATGCTACGCCGCCGCCCGGAACGATACCTTCCTCAATGGCAGCACGTGTTGCGCTCAGGGCATCATCCACGCGGTCTTTCTTCTCCTTCATCTCCACTTCCGATGCAGCACCTACGTTGAGTTGTGCTACGCCGCCGGCAAGTTTGGCGAGACGCTCCTGAAGTTTCTCTTTGTCGTAGCTGGACTTGGTGGCAGCAATCTGCGCCTTGATCTGTGCTACGCGCTGTGCGATAGCGTCTTTGTCGCCTGCGCCGTTGACGATGGTGGTGTTCTCCTTGCTAACCGTGATGCTCTCGGCTGTACCGAGCATCTCAAGGGTAGCCTGGTCGAGCTTGATACCTTTCTCCTCGCTGATGACAACGCCGCCGGTCAATGTGGCAATGTCTTCGAGCATCTCTTTGCGGCGGTCGCCAAAGCCCGGAGCCTTCACGGCGCAAATCTTGAGTTGTGCGCGCAGACGGTTGACTACCAGGGTGGTGAGTGCCTCGCTATCGACATCCTCGGCGATGATCAGCAGAGGACGACCGCTCTGTACGGCAGGCTCGAGAACAGGAAGTAGTTCCTTCAAGTTGGATATTTTTTTGTCGTGGATCAAGATGTAAGGCTTGTCCATTTCTACTTCCATGGTCTCGGTGTTCGTTACGAAGTACGGGCTGATATATCCGCGGTCGAACTGCATACCTTGTACCACGTCGATGGTGGTGTCCATGCCTTTGGCTTCGCCGATGGTGATCACTCCGTCTTTCGAAACCTTGCGCATAGCGTCGGCGATGAGTTTGCCTATCTCGGCATCGTTGTTCGCAGAGATCGTGGCAACCTGCTCAATCTTGTCAAAGTCGTTGCCGACTACCTCGCTCTGCTCTTTGATGTGTTTAACTACAGCGCTAACGGCTTTGTCAATACCGCGCTTGAGATCCATCGGGTTCGCTCCGGCGGCTACGTTCTTCAGACCTACGCCTACGATGGCTTGTGCCAGAACGGTAGCAGTTGTTGTGCCGTCACCGGCTTGGTCGCCTGTCTTCGATGCAACCTCTTTGACGAGCTGTGCGCCGAGGTTCTCGGCTGCGTCGTCGAGTTCGATCTCTTTGGCAACCGTCACACCGTCCTTGGTGATGTGCGGAGCACCGTATTTCTTGTCGAGGATGACGTTACGTCCCTTGGGACCAAGTGTCACTTTCACTGCGTCAGCCAGTTGGTCAACGCCACGCTTCAAAGCCTCACGGGCTTCGGTATCGTATGTAATAATCTTTGCCATGATTTTAAGAGTTAAAATGGTTTCGTTGCACGAAACGTTAAATAGTTAAAATGGTTTTCTCTGCCGAGAAAACGTTAAATAGTTAGCCAATCTTGGCTAACACGTCCTGTTGTTTGATGATGAGGTACTTTTCGCCCTCGAACTCGAGTTCTGTGCCGCTATACTTGCCGTATAGTACTTCGTCGCCCTCTTTGAGGATCATCGGTTCATCTTTCGTGCCGTTGCCTGCTGCGAGCACAGTGCCGCGCAACGGTTTTTCTTTTGCGCTGTCGGGGATGATGATGCCGCCGATAGTCTTTTCTTCTGCAGCTGCGGGCTTAACCAGCACGCGGTCTGCTAAAGGTTGAATTTTTGCCATAGTATATTTTGTTTTATAATTATCTTCTTCCGTCTGTTCCGTGCATTCCGCACTCTATAAATGCGGAGCAAAATCTGTGCCAAACCCTGCGTTCGCCTTCTTCTGTCAGTCTGCATGCTATTCTATCTGCCAAATTGTCATAATTGTCATTTCTCCGCTTTTTATAATCTTGAAGGAATGATGCAAATCCGAACTGGGGAGTTTGGCCCAGATGACTATACTCGCCGCTTGCCCGGTCATCCGCCCGGTGTGTCGGCTATTTGCAAGAAACCAAGATTCAGCAAAGCTCAGCTCTTAAGTTTTGGTCGAGGGAGGATGCTGGAGGTGGGAGAGAATTAACAAGACGAGCGGCTCAGATCATTGAGCCGCTCGGTGTATAATGATGCAATTCTTATCCCCGCGGTGAAGCAAGCTACATATATATATGACCATTATGGCATAAGGATTGCGTTTGGTCAAATATATATGTAGCTTGCTTGACATCAAGTCCTACCCGTTCAGCCAAACGAATGACGTCAGCGCGTTCGGGAAGCGGATTGTCGTTAACGGAAGTTGTATGGTAGTCACCTGCAGTACCGCAAGGCAGCAGGTCATAGGCCGGTGCAAAACGCCAGCCCTTATCATAGACAAAGGAGAAATTCTTGGCGTGGTCATCGCGGTTGCCGATCAGCACGTTGAAGCACATCAACCGGTAAATCTTCCATAACTCTTCCATTGAGTGCGACAGACGGGCTGAGATGTTAAACAGGTGCAAATAATCGATGCTCGGTATCTGATAATCGGCTTGCAGCAGACCTGACGCGCTGACTATATGCAACTTGCGACCATTCACTCTGTCAAAACGCTTTACGCCGAACCACTGGTCTTCGAACAGTTTTGTCTCCGGCATATCAATGCCGCATTGCTTGGCTAATAGTGAATAGCGATACTCTTCACGGCCGACGAATTTCTTGTCGCCTTTCGCTCGGAACTTGATGAGCCATTCGTCGTCGCCTTGCTTCATGAAGATTTTCGGGCGGGCACCTCCCGGTGAACCTCCGCGTTGCACCAGTTCTGCAATGTGTTTGCCGACATAGTTGTCATCTTCGAGGATGGCAAACGACTCGGCGGCAATCTGCGCCAGATCAAGATACTCTTGTGTGTTCTGAATACTCTTGTCGGGACGATACTCCAAAGCTCCGCGACCATTGCTGCCTACCAAACATAGTTGTTGCAATGGATTGAGTGATAGGCTGTTGATACCTTGTTGCGCCAAATGGCGGTGAAGGATCAGTTGTCCCCAACCATCCGGCAGACTATCGGTAAACACACCGAAATGTCCGTCAAAAGGCTTATAGGGCGCAATCTTCAATCCCGGCGTAAGTGGCAACTCGAAAGGCGAAATGCTGAATCCGTCTTTCAGCCACTCTGCAGTATATTCGAACGCACAGGTCTGTGGACGTTGCGGCGTAAGTGCCAAACGCCCGACTTGGCGACCGTGCATCCATACTTCTATTTGTTGAACATCAATCATGGCGAACACGTTTGGCAGGTTTTGCTTGTTTGAGCATATCGTCCATTGTTGCCCAGGACTGTGATGCAAAGAGTGCATCGAAATCACGCATGCAATCCAAAGCAAAAGCGATTTGCAACAGACCGGAAAACGCGATTTGCCCTTTCGTTTCAAAAAGCCGATAAGTAGCCAGCGGAAGTCCGGCTTTCTGTGCCAGTTCCACTTGGGTAAGCCGTAACGCTAACCTGCGTTGTTTTACACGACTTGCTACGGCTTGCGCAACCGATAAAGGAGTTTCAAAAGTATCTATCATAGCACCTACGATTAAAATCTGCTGCAAAGATACGAAAAAAAAATGATATTTGCAAATATAAGTGCTAAAATTTTAGCAGTTAGTGCGTTTTTTTTGCATAAGTGCTAAAATATTAGCATTTATTATTTCGATTCGGAACATTATCGAGTAGTATTGTTTGGCTGCTTTCGTTTTATTATTGCAACCGATCAATGTGAAGTTTAGAACGCGACCATCACGGGACCATCTCCCAATGACCTTACTTTCAGAACAATCTGAATTAGCCTCACCTCATTCGTCTCCAGAAGCATGCCAAATGGGCAATCAAAAAGGTATCAGCGGCTCATGCCGCCGATACCATTCATCCGCCCTTGTGTATGATCACTCCGTCCGTTTAGTGTGATTTATCTCTCCGTT
>CADBAZ010000061.1 GCA_902792835.1 uncultured Bacteroidales bacterium | reverse complement strand
GATGAGCCGGAGGAGATTGACAGCGCATGGCAAGACTATCGCGTAGCGTTGGAGGATTGGATGGATAAGGAAAAGCCCTATCTGAACAAGGATTTCCGTCTGCAAGACCTGATGCGGGTTGTGCCCTTGAACAGGACCTATCTGTCGGGGTTCGTCAATGCGGAGTTCGGCTGTAACTTCTATCAGCTTGTGACCAATTACCGCATCCGCGAAGCGCAGCGTCTGATGCAGGATCATCCGGATATGAAGTTGCAGGATGTTGCGGAGCAGTCGGGATTCTCCTCGGCTTCGGTCTTCTCACGTACCTTCGCACGTGAGACAGGTTCATCGCCTACCGAATGGCTGGAAGGGCTTGATAATTCGTCAAACGATTGACGCAAAGTACAGGCGTTTGATGAAAAGTAAATATTTTCACGCTATTCTTTGCGCTAGCACAAAAAGGTGCGTACGCACTTGCGTATGTGCTTTTTTTTTTGTACCTTTGTAGGCTTTATTTAAGAAGTTGCTGTAAAAGAGTTGTATTAATGACAACAAGACCAAACATATTGGCCGCTGTTTCGCTATGGGTATTCCTGCTGACAGGAAGTGTTCATGGCGTATCCGATATGTATGCGCACGCGTACACCACAATGGATTCCATCCGGATTACGCGGACGGAGTCGGATTCCGTTCGAATAACGAAGACGGTGTCGGATACCGCCGTGGTGGAGCCTGGACCATCGTACGTGGCGCTGAAGAACAACCTGCTGTACGATGCGATAGCCACTCCGAACCTGCAAGTCGAGTTCCGGTTGGATGATCATTTCACGCTGCAACTGGGTGCGGGATTCAATCCGTTCCCGCTGGATGACAAGGTTATGCCGAAGTGGCGACATGTGGAGGTAGAGATAGCTCCGCGGTACTGGTTCTGTGAGGCGTTCACGCGAGATTTCCTGTCCATGAATATGGGCTACGTGCATTATAACGTAGCCGGTGGCAAGTACCCGATAGGCTGGATGTACAAAGATGTGCAGACGAACCGTTTCCAAGGCGATGCGTTGCTGTTGGGCGCCAGTTACGGCTGGCACTTTGCACTGAGCCCGCATTTCAGTATCGAGCTGGAGGCGGGTGTGGATGCCGGCATAACGTGGTATCAGAAGTATGAGTGTGTACATTGTGGCAAGCAGTTGGGTAACCGGGAGCACGGGTGGTTTGCGTTGCCGCGTCTGGGAGTGAACCTCGTGGTGCTGCTGGGTGGCAACCGTGAGGGCTTTGAGGAGCGGTGTGACTGCGGGAAGGAGTTGGAAGATGACAGAAATCAGATATCAGAAATCAGCCGAGATACAATAGTTGAAAGCCGAGATACAATAGTTGTCAGCAAGGATACAATAGTTGTACGGCAGGAGCAGGAAGAGCCGGTGGAGGAGACGATTATTGAGAGCCTGATAGCGGCGACGGATACTGTGGTCAACTACGCCCAACAACAGCCGACAACGGCAGCGGACACGGTTGATGTAAGGACGCAGATACAGGAGGTTAGGAGCCGGATATTGGAGTTGGAGCGGGCGTATAAGGAGACCCCGAGCGATTCGGTACAGGATATCATAACCACGCTGGTGGCAAGGCAGGAGGAGTTGGCTCACCTGGATCAGATGTCTCGCCTGAAAGAGGCTATTCTGCGGCCGATAGAGGAGTTTGAGCCGTACGATCCGGAAGCGAAGGTAACGAAGGAGCCGAACAGCATCTTCATGCACTTCGATGTGAACATCACGGATGTGGACCGCACATTCATCCACAACGACGAACTGATGGACAGCATCATGAATGTGATAGCCGAAGCGATGGCAGATACGACGATAGAGATCAAGCTGATCAAGATCGTGGGTATGGCATCGTTTGACGGCAGCCTGAAGGGGAATATCCGTCTGGCGGGCAGCCGCGGCGAGGCGCTGAAAGAGTATATTCAGGAGCGATTCCACTTTGGCGACGAGTTGTTCCGCGTATATAACGGCGGCGAGTGCTGGGCAGAGCTGCGCTGGTATCTGGAGCATGAGGAGTTTGAGGGTAAAGCGGATATACTATGCATGATTGACCAAGTGCTGGATTATGACCTGCGCGAGCGGTTCATCAAGCGCCACAACGCTGGGCGCACTTATGAGTACATGCGGACGCACTTCAGGAGATACCTGCGCAACCTTGGAACGATTACGGTGTATTATGAGTCAAAAGAAACAACAAGATAGTTAACCAATTTTTATTAACCCATTAAGAAAGAGTTAAGCAATGAAAAAATCAAAACTTTTTGCTTATGTGTGCTTAGTAGCACTCGTAAGTGCAGGCATGAGTTCCTGCAAGAATGATGAGAACGAACCCGTACAGCGTCAGCAGGTAACGACGGACATCGCTCTGTCGCTGCCCGGACAAGTAGGTGGCTTCAACGGTGCACGCCGTATGCCGAGCACCACTGTTCAGACAGCCGGTGCAACCGATTTTGCTACCAACGGAATGAAGAACATCACTCTGCTTCCGTTCGCTCCGGGTGCAGCTGTAACAACGGCTTCGACCCGTAACGGTGCCAACATCTCTCTCGGTACTATCGGTGCAACGCAGACTTACACCGACGTAACCGGTAGCCGTGCAAAAGTGTTCACGGGCAAACAAGTGCCTCTGGGTACATCTGCCTTCCTGTTCTATGGTGAGTCCAATGCACCGAGCAGCAACGAGTTTGAGACGGGTGCATTGACCGGTTCGATTGATGCCGACCCTGCTTCGATCACCTTCACGCTCAAGTCGATTGTTACCAACTCGACAGACGTTACCAACAGTGACGCTTACAAAGGCCTGCTCGACTATCTGAATGCTGTAGCTAATGCCAGCAACGGCACAAAGGCTTGGAAAGCTTTCACAGCAGGTGACAACGAAGGTTTGTACGAAATGTTCCAGACCTACGCTACCGCCAAGGTGCTCAGCTCGTTTGGTATCGAGAAAATGATGGATGATCTCTATCAGTCGCTGGCAAGCAGCTCTGATGCTATGTCATCCGCTATTCGTGACTCAATCACTGATCCGCGTTTCGCTTCTGTTGTATCGGAACACATCCAGCTCAACTCATCTGCCCCTGACTTAACTGGTTTCCCCGCATCACTCAATCTGCCTGACGGTGCCGTACAGGTTGCTTACAACTCCACGAGCGGCAAGTTCGAGAGCAGTGCAACGAGCGATTTCGGCGGCATGAGCACAACAGCTCTGACCAGCTATGTTTATCCTTCATCGCTCTGGTACTTCGCTAACAGCCGTATTATGACAGCCAACACCTCGAAGGAGTCATTCTACACCGGTGCAAAGAGCTGGGCTGATCTGCTCGACAAAGCTTATGACAACACGCTCGGTTCGGTTAATACAAAGACCCGTTCTATCGCTATCAAGGATACCATCGAATATGCTGTAGCTCGTCTGGATGTCCAAATCAAGACCAAGGAGAACGACTACCTCGAAGACAACGACCCTGTTGCTGCTTCCAACCATGTTGCTAATCCTGTAGGTGGTTATCAGTTGACAGCCGTTCTGGTTGGTGGACAGAAGCATGTAGGCTTTGACTTTACTCCGGCTACGTATGGTGGTGGTGATGGTACAGCTCGTACTATTTACGACCGCGTAATGAGTTCGTCCATTTACACCAGCACGCTGGCTTACAGTGCACCTAACTCCACGCTGGTACTTGAGACACCGGCGAGCGAAAACGAATTTATCGCCATTGAGCTGATTAACTCGTCAGACAAGGACTTCTACGGTGCAGACGGTATCGTGCCTATAGGCGGTAAGTTCTACCTCGTAGGTCAGTTGAACGCTTCGCTTGCTACCGAGACCGGCAACCAAGTGTTCAAGCAGGACTACACCACGACAGCACGTATCGCTATCAAGGATCTGAAGAGCGCTTACAACACAATTCCTGACCTGAAAGCTCCGCAACTGGAGATCGGTCTGTCGGTTGACCTGTCATGGCAGGCTGGTCACACCTACGACCTCGAGCTCTAATATCCGTAGGGTTTGACATTCGTGAAGCGACTGTTTGTCATACTGCTACCTCTACTGCTTGCTGCATGCACTCTGATTGATGACGATCTGAGTGTGTGCGGCAAACAGGTGTTGATCAACTACCAACTGCAACTGCATACCGAACTGAGTGTGCAGTTGCAGGCGGAGTTGGCGACCGAGCCCGAACTGCCTGTACGCCGGGCGCTTGAACGCTGGCTGGCACCGATCTTCGTGGATACGGACATCGATGTTGACCTGCGGTTCTACTCCGCAGAGCAGGACGAACTGGAGGTACACAGGACAGATACGCTGCATGACAGGCACACAAGCTTCACGGTCATACTTCCCAAAGAGAACTATATGCACCTTGCTGTTGCGAATGTGCACAGCAGCACCAATATAGAACTCTTGGATGACGAACACTCCTCTACACTTCACCTGAGTTTACCCGACGAGCCGGAGCACCACAGCCTTGAGGCGGGGATATTCTCCTCACGCCTGCCTATAGAGGTGAGCGATACGATGCAGGAGTTACACGTGATGATGTATATGATCAATTCGGCTGTAGTGCTCGTGATGGATACCACCGCTTGCAGCGAACTGGCGGCGATTGACGGGTACGTATCCGGCGCGGCAAACGGTTTCGCGGTATATGACAGTATATACGACTACAGCGCCTCGCGCGCTGTGCGGATGGATCGTGTGCCCATGGCGGAAACAGCCACATCCGTATCCCGTCGCGCGCGTACAACAGATAATGTACCGTACGCATGCGTGGCTGCCGCCGTTATGCCTACGCAGGACAGTACAGCCTGGCATATAACCCTCACCAGCACGCTGAGCGGCAACCGGCACACCTCCACCACGCTCACCATCGATGAGCCGCTACAGGCAGGTTCGTTACGGCTCATCAAACTGGCAATGGGCGAAGACGGCGGACTGACGCCTGTAAGCGACAATACGGAAGTAGGTGCTACGGTGGAACTGGACTGGAAGAAAGGCGATGATCATGATATTGAGATATAAGCAACTGCTGTATAGTATATCGGTGCTCATGCTGCTTGTGGCTTGCCATAGCGAATTGGAGCAACAGGGCGACATGCAAATCCGGCTGTGTCTGCCCGTGCAGCAGAGTGCTCCGCAGGCGCACCGCATCATCGGCGATCCGGGAAGCACCGAATTGTTTGACCTGCCGCGGTACGCGTACGTGTTTGTACTACAGCAGGACGGTAACCAGTGGAAGATTTGGCAGAAAGAGGAACATTTTCTGAATGCGGATAATTGGGTGCGCACACATTACACCGGCTCACGGCTGAACGCCGGTGACAGCATATTCATGTACAACTTGCCGATGAACATAAAGGCGCAGTACAAGACATCACATGGCAATGTATATGCTATATGCAGCAACAAACGACTGACATTCAATGTCGGTCTGGTAAGTATAACATCGCTGAGCGATGTACTGGATTTGAAATTCAACACGGCTCCTGATTCGATTCAGGAGAACCTGCAAAATATATACTCCACGCCGTACAACTACATAGCTGACGGGCAGTATTACTGTTCGTACGATTGCAGTACATCGCGTGGATCACGAGTAGATATGATTCTCTACCACGTAGCCGCGAAGGTGGATATCAAGTGGAACGTAGTGGACTCAATGCGCATCAACCTGAGCGATCCGACCAAGGCTGTGCGGCTGACATATATGGATGCACGGCGACTGTACAACGGGTATGCGTATTGTTTCAAGCCGCTCAGAAACACCGTAGCCGAACTACCAAGCTCAGGCTACGATATACATTTAGTCACCCCGAGCGATGAGGGACTGTGGTGGGAAGGACGAGCGTACTTCTACACTATACCTTATACCGTCAACGGGGCAAAAGATTATTTCCCGTTACAGATGCTGATGCGTACGAACGGCAGTATGGGCCCGGGTTACCAGCTGACGCTCAATCAGCCGATAGACTCCGCGGAGGTGTTCGTACCGTGGCTGCGCGGAAACTTCAATCTGACCAAACCGCTGGATAATACATCCGAAACGAAAACAATTGAGAACTGACAATGAGTAAGTTACGTTACATAGCGCTATTGCTTGTGTTCGTTTGCGCGCATATGTATGCGCAGACGGATACGATACGTTATGTGCGTGTGTCGGGTTCGTATGACAACGACGGATTGAGTTGGGCTACGGCGATGAACAACGTTCAGGACGCCATCAACGACCTGCGTGACTATATGTTGCGCAACAATCTGTCAGGCGGCTCGGTGTACATAGCCGAAGGTACGTACTTTCCTTCGGAATCGACGGAATCATCGGGCGGATCGATGCTCAATACCTCGTTTAAGATCTATGAGGGTATACACGTGTACGGTGGTTTTAGAGAGTCAGCTCCTGAGTCTCGTCCGGGTTTGCGTATCATGGCTAACAACAAGACATGGGACAACAACTGGGCATCACGTCTGCAGATCGGATCGGCTACTGACGAGCAGGTGTCAGCGCACTGGAACCTAAAGTACAAGACTATCCTGTCGGGTAACCACTCGCCGCTGGATGTGACGTTTACCTACGACAGTATCCGCGGTCGGTTCAATACCACCTTCCCTGCCAACTCCTACCACGTAGTGTGGTTTGCCACCAACGGCGAGATACCCGTAACCAACGACTCACTTGCGCACCACTACAAGCCACTGGAGAAGAAAGCGTGGGTGGATGGCTGCACAATCCACGGCGGTAACGCCTCGTCGCGTCAAACGGGCAACCGCAGCCATACGGGTTACGGCGGTGGCGCGTATCTGGTGGAGAACAGTGCTCTCTACCACTGCGAGATATCGCACTGCGCGGCTACAATGCGTGGAGGTGGCGTGTATATGGATGGTGGCGGAAGTGTAGAGTTCTGTTTTATCCATACGTGTCAGGCATCAGGCGTAGGTATCGTGCAGGGTTACGGCGGTGCAGCATGTATCGACTACAACGGTTCAGTCGAGCACTCGTATCTGACGCAGTCGTGTGCGCGAATCGGTGCAGGTCTGGCTATCTGCCACGTACCGGGAGAGTACCCATGGCGGGAACGAATCCGTGCGCGCTACAACCGCGAACCGGTCGCCGAGGATGAGATCAGTCACTTCTCGCCGTTCTGCACCGCCAGTGTGATTAGCAACAACACCTCTAACGCCGAGGGTGGCGGTATCTATCTGGACGAGGGCGGTACGCTCAACCACTGCTCGGTACTCAACAACAACTGTATAGGAGCGGATGTGATGTACTACGGTCGTCGTCACGGTCGTTCGGGTGGCGTATATATCCGTAACTGCGGATTGATATACAACTCTGTATTCTGGGGCAACCGTTGCAAGGCGAACAACAACCTGCAGTTCGCAGCCATCCGGCAGAACCCGGAGTCCGACGACGAGATCCTGACCTACCACTGCGCATTCATGAACCATGATATAACGGACTGGACGGGTGTGCAGAAAGATATGGTGTTTGCCCTCGAACGCGACAATACACCTCATGAGGGCGTATATGCCAACTATCCCTGCTTCCACCGTCCGACGCCCAAAGCCGGTGTGCTGACTTACGACAGCAACGGCGATGAGGACTACCCGAACATCCACCCCGAAGCTATCCCACGCGTACGTGACTGGCACCCGGGTATATATACGGCATTAGCGGAGAAAGGTGTGCAGGTGACCGATGCTATGCAGGGTGCATCCCAATGGATTCAGCACGCGCATACGAGTTACGGCGTAGTAGGTAACACGTTTGAGCCTGTGTCCTCTCTGGGCGCACTCATCCGCGAGAACGAGAACGTACGCTATGCTATGATCGTACCGCAAGCGCTTGAGTACCGCAAAGGTGAGACGACACCGATCCCGACCATCTTCGTTGACCCGAACCGACTCGGTCTGTTCGATGCCGAGGGTGATTACATTATCCCTGCCAATACCGGTATAAGTTGGGATGCACCGGTCAAGAACATCGGCGATGCAATCATGTATCTGAGGCAGAACCTTGTGGAAGAACCTTCAAAGGCTATAGGCAAGCGCGCACATTACCACCTGCCTTCAGCCTGGGACGGTAGCGGCAATCCGACCGCCTACACCGATTACGATTACGTGCAGATCCTCGTTAAGGAAGGCGAGCTGAGTACTGCTGGTCCAAATAACTACCTCGGTAATGAAATGCGTACTGCCTCAATCCGTATGCTCTCGCACCTCAGGTTGTACGGTGGTTATCCCACATCACTGACCGGCACGAGCACCACAGGTCGTGACCCGATGAACCTCGCGCCGAAGATTACGGCGAACATCTTGGGCGCTGTAGGTCATGATGCTTACGAGAACAACTCCGCCCACGTACTTACGTACGTGAACGCCGAGTACGCCATAGTCGACGGATTCAAGCTATACAACGGCAACGCGCACAACCTGCAGAACGTGACGAGCTCGATTGAGGCGGGAGCTGGTGTGATTGTGAACAACGCAACGACAAGCGCCAACAGCCGAATCGACATGGTGGGCAACGAGCTCCGTAACTGCCGTCTGGCGAACAACTCCGCGCCGAAAGGTGCTGCCATCTACGTCAACGGTGAGCACAGAAAAGGTTTGGCGGGCATGATGCAGGTGTGCTACGCTGAATTAGCCATTGTCAACTGTATCATCCGTAACAACACAGCTGACTATGATGCTGAAAATCCATTGGCAACCAGCCACGGTGTGATTACCGCCAACGGACGAGCGTTCATCGATATGGATCACTGCGATGTAGTGAACAACGTTGGTTACCCGTTCAAGGCGGACAACAAGACCACACGCGGTAATGCCGAGATGCCGTTCCACGGATATATCCGCGTGGACAACTCGCTAATCTTCTGTAACGGTGACAAGGTACTTGACGACCGTGGCGAGTTAGGCGCTGTGGCACACGTACTGTCCGTTTATCCCGATGGTCAGGATTATGTGTACGGAACGTACAACCTGTTCGATGCCGACCTGCGTTTGCATAACGAAGACGAGAACCAGCCGAACGGATTCTTTAAGGAAGGTTTCACGCATGCGAGTACAGCCGGTGTACTGCCCACAGGTATGCCTGATGTAGCTAACCACCCGCTGAATCTGGCTATGCCATCGTCGAATGATGTCAAGAAGAACCAATGCATCTTCACGCGTGGCGACCGCACCGAACCGACTTACCCTGTATTCCTTAACCCGGCACGAAACGTCGGTCACAGTTACGACGGTGACAAGCCGCTGTTCGGTGGTAGCGTATGGAAACAATATACCTCGTTCGGACATCGAGGATTACGACCTGTCGGACAGCAACCGCCGTAATTATGGCGGTGAGCCGGACGTAGGTGCTATCGAGAACACCAATCTCCCCAAGACAGGTTCGGTGCTGTACGTTACCCCGAACGGCGCCGGCAAACGTGACGGCTCGTCATGGGAAAATGCCATAGCCGGTAATACTGTTTATGCAATGTATGATGCTCCGGCTGCTACTGGTGATCAGTTGGATACGGATAATGGTACAACGCGTCTGATCAACGCCTCTACAGGTGAGCCGGTGCTTACTACCGACCCGCGCTATAACGGAGGTTTTGCACGAACGTATTTCACCAGCCGTACTACGGGCGGTACATCTACTACCACCATTCGCAAGACATGGACGACCGAAACCATTGTATATGACGACGGCTACCGTGAAGGAGATACCGAACTCGTGCAGGATAATGTGGAGACGGAAACATCTACCTCGGTCGTCGTGCCCGGAGCTGCTGCCGGCGGTTTTGTGGCTGGATGGGGAAATGACGCGCGGTATCCGTATGGTGAGATTTCCGGTAACTCGCGCTCGTTTTGGCGTGCCACGGGTAATGTCAGTCCACGCTCGGATGACGACACATGGGATCCAGCAATTCCTGCTGCCAACAGAAGCAATACTTGGATCAACAACCATCTGGATACGCTCAAGATCCGTAACGACCGCCGTGAGAACTACGTCAGCGGTCTGCAATACGCAGTGGAGCAGGCGTCACGTATCAATAAGACAAACCACAACACCGAAGTACAGGTCTGGGTCGGAGCCGGCGAATACACCGACTACAAGGGATATATCATGCGCGACAGCGTAACCGTGTTAGGAGGATTCCCTACAGGCTTGTATCGCGCTCCCGGGGAAACGGAGCGAAAAGCATTACTCTCCGCTGTGGTTGCTATTCCTAAATCTGCTGAAAATGCGGGAGTCGCTCCCAGAAATTATGAAACCATCTTGCAAATATCGAATGTCAATCCTCGTCTGAATGAAGAGACGTTTAATCCGGCTGCCAAGTTCTTCAACGACGACGATTACATGGTCAACGAAGTCACCGACACGCGCAAGTACGAGTATAAGAATGTGAATATTGTCCGTCACTTTGCCAGTACAACATCTTTTGTGGTAGGTGATGAGGTAACAACTACCTATATCAAGTATCCGGATATGACGGGTAGCAAGCCTAAAGAAAGTGTCAGTTCTTCCAATAAAACCGATGAGGGTGTTACTGACGGCAGGCGGTATTGGCGTTTTGGTGCGGCTACCCCTGGAGGCTTGGATTGTTGGCATATGTCATACCCCGAAAAGACGAATTATGTGGCGTACATTGAGCACAATGCCAATAATAACTGGAGTTCACGTAAAATTTATGACCCGAAGACGCAGGACCTCTTGGGAACTTATCAATGTAACTGGATATTTATAGGCAACGGCTCGCTGACAGATCTTAATCTGTGGCAGAACTTGCCGAATGTTCCTGCTGGATATTACCAGATATCCGTAGATATCGCCGGAGGATACAGAAACGATTTCGCAACTACCGAGGATACAAAAATATATTTCCGCGTTTACGACGCCAATGGTGACAAATGTGCGGAGGCAAACATCAAAACGCGCGGTAGCTATACGGGAAAAACGCAAGATCAATCGGCGGATGATAACCGCAAGATGGCTTATCGTCATGTCCTGACATTCAACCAGCCGGTAACCGGAACGCTGAAGGTGGCTGTAGAAGTGGAGGACGGCGTGCGTAACACCAAAGCAAGAAATGCCACCTACGGCACGGATAATGGTGGTGACCCTGCCAATATTCCTGCTTCATATACCACAAGCAGTGGAATAAACAACCCGAACCGTCGTGAGTTTTGGTTATCCAATATGCATCTGCATGAGGTGTCGGCCTCTGCAGTGGCGTACGCTGAAGTGTCAAGTGATACGACCGTAACCGACAACAACGATGTGCCTCATCAGTCCGACGAGGTGGTCAGTGCTACACGTTATACCGTGGATAACTCCCGGACAAAAGGCGGAAACGGTCGAACCTCCATGCGTAAGCGCGTGCTCAGTATGCCGGATATATGTACACCTACCTATTTCGCAGTCCCAGGTGACCCGGCAGGTGAAGGATGGGATGTTATTGCCCACACCGTACGTCTGAATGGTGGCGAGGATTTGAAGTCCCGTGGCTCAAACGCCCGGCATCCGGATGCCAATTATGTGGCATATAAGGAGGTATATTGGGATGGATTCACTATCCGGCACGGTTTCTTGTACGATATGTCTACAGCACACGGAGGCGGTGCAGGTGTGGCAATGTTTGACGGCGCGCACCTGAAAAACTGTATCGTTACGGACAATATTGCTGCCGGCAGAAAGCAGAAAGGCGGAGGTGTTTATTGCGAAGGACACCCCGAGAATACCACTATTGAGAGTTGTTTTATCCTCAACAATACCGTTACAAAAGGCAGCCAGGAAAATCGCGCGCAAGAGTTTGCCGGAGGATTGTTCCTCTATGAAGGCACATGCTTCAATTCTCTGATAGCTAATAATTTTAGTCACGGATTTGGCAGCGTCGGACTCTGTGTGGGACGATTCTACAACAACACCGTGGCATACAACACCGCTACTTTTACCAATGCCAATTCGGAAAACAAAACCGTTGGTGGTGTGCGTATGGCTGTCAATGCCGGCAACGAGCTGCTGATGGCTAATACGATCATCTTCGGCAACAGCGGCTTGGCGGTGGATATTACCAGCGGTACGAATCCTGCCGCACCGTTTATCCATTGCTATGTGCAATCCGAGGCAAAGATGACGAAGGCAAACTTCATGCATGCTTTGGGTAACCATGATATGGAGAGCGATGGCAATTTCGGTATCAACAATGTGTTCCTGAATAATCAGAATCCCGATGCTGATAATACACCGTTCGAGGCGGATGTCAGAAGCGGCATTTATACGGGTGGAGCCAAGGTGGGGAACAACTTCCAACTGCGTCAGGTCGGCTTGGTCAATTGCGTCAATCATGGTACGGAAGAGTTCGAAGAGGCTATGGAGGAGAGCCTTTCTACTCCTGGCGGAAGTGCACTATCCAACGATCTGAAAACACAATTCCGTAATGCCGTGAGAGACGTAAATATTCCGACGAAAGATGTTGTGTTTGCCAATCGCGTGCAGGACTGCCAGATTGATATAGGAGCTTACGAGTTCGATGGTGCATCGTCCATCAAGCCTGATACAACAACTCACCCGGGCATTGCTATTTTCTATGTAGCTTTCGATGGCGTAGGTACCGCTTCCGGTGACTCCAAAAGCAATGCGGCTTGTAATACGAAACTGCAGCAGATCATTGATGCTGCCGGACGTTACAAGCATGTCCTGATGACAGCGAACTATTATAACAAAGGAGCAGTCGGAAGCTATGAGGCAAACAAACCTAATAAGCATTGG
>CADBAZ010000060.1 GCA_902792835.1 uncultured Bacteroidales bacterium | reverse complement strand
AAAATTGTGTTTGGATTCTAATTCCTCTTTGTTTTTTGTAATTTTCAGTTGTTATTCCTCTTTATTTTTCTGAAAAAGCACCTGTTATTCCTCTTTATTTTTCTAAAACTCTTGCATAATTGATTTATTTTTTGTACCTTTGTGCCGTCAAATTAAAAATAGGTACTATGTATATCGAACGTTTTATTGATAAGGCGCTCTTAGAGTGGAAAGACAAATCTAATCGCAAGCCGCTATTACTGCGTGGCGCACGCCAGATAGGCAAATCGACAGCCGTTCAGCATCTTGGTGAGCAGTTTACGTACTATATCGAAGCGAATTTCGAGAAAAACGCTAAACTCAAGACGCTTTTCACCACTAATCTATCTGTGCATGACATAGCGGCTGGTATAGGTAACTTGTACGGTAAGCCGATTGTCGCAGGAGAGACATTGTTGTTCTTGGATGAGATTCAAGGCTGCCCTGATGCGATACATAGTTTGTGGTTTTTCAAAGAAGATTTTCCAGAACTGCATGTTATTGCAGCCGGTTCACTATTGGATATAGCTCTAAAAGAAGATATGCCAACCTACGGCGTCGGACGTATTCAGTCGCTATATATGTACCCGTTGTCCTTCGATGAGTTTTTGGCGGCAACAGGACATTCTATGTGGATAGATGCCAAGCGTAAATCAAGTCCGCAAACACCTATATTGGATGTGCTACATGAGCAGTTGTCAAATAGTTTCCGCACATTCCTGATGACCGGCGGAATGCCTGCAAGTGTGGTAGCTTGGATTGAACATAACGATTACCTTGCATGCCAAGATGAAATAGAGAACATAGCTGATAGTTACGATTACGACTTCAAAAAATACGCCAAACGTATATCTCCGGATTTACTCAAAGCAGTGCTGCATAGTGCCGTGCAACAGGTAGGAAAGAAATTCGTCTATAGTCACGTCGAAGGTGCATATAGCACAGATGAAGTAAAGAAAGCCTTAGGATTTCTCTGTGATGCAGGTTTGCTGCACCGCGTACAACATACAGCCGCTAATGGATTGCCATTAGGTGCAGAAGTGAACAAAAAATTCACGAAATATATCCTGTTAGACAGTGGACTGCTGTTGAGCCTACTGAATATGGATGCAAATGGAGCGCACGAACTAACGCAAGATATATTGACAGCTACAGCCGCCGACTTGGTGGATAAAGGCAGCTTGACAGAGATGGTCGCCGGGCTAGAGCTTATCAAATATGCTTCCCCGAAACGAAAATGTGAGTTGTTTTACTGGGAGAATCTGGCAAACGGAACAACATCAGAGGTTGATTATATCCTGTCGCGTGATATGAAGGTGTTACCGATGGAAGTGAAGTCCGGCACAAGTGGGAAGATGAAGAGTCTCAGACTGTTCATGGAAAAGAAAAATCTTACGCACGCTATCCGCTGTTCGATGGAGAATTTCTCGCAGTTGCCAAAAGAAGGCATAGACATTATTCCACTCTATGCAATAGCGAATATTTAATAACCAACGTTCAACTCTTTATCCTCCGCGATGGGAAGACCTACACCGTGCAAGGGCAAGAAGTAAGATAGCTCGTATGTAAAGGTATAGCAAGGGTATACCAGCCTATACGATTAGCAGGAGACTTTCGCGAGGTCTCCTGTTTCGTTTCCGATGCATTCCCGATCCGTTTGCGATGCATTCCCGATCCATTCTCGATCCGTTTACGGGGCAATGTCGATCCGTTATCGATCCGTTTACGAGTCAATGTCGGGAGTGAGCGCTGACATGACGATTGCAAAATCGTAAAATTGCGTAACTTTATTTAAAAATATGCATGGCGATATTGACGATCTTGGCGATATCGTCAATATCGCCAACTTCGCCAGTGCATTTTTCTCTATCTTTGCGTCGTCTTGGAAAGTAAACCTTTTTCGGACTCCAGTCAACCTTTCCAGTAAACGAGTCAACCTTTTGCAGGTTTAGTCAGCGGAAAATTTCGATCCAACCGTTAGTTATTCGTTAGTTATTCCTTAGTTATTCGTTAGTCGTTAACCTACCTTCACCCTAAGGGCAAGAGGTGAGGTAAAGAAAGGTGCCATAGTAATAAAAAAGACTTACCCTAAGCGCGCTGATCTTGCGGGAAGCGGGGTAAGTTTGTTGCTACAAAGGTACAACAATTTTCTGAAATATGCAAATGTTCATCCGCATTTTGGTGCAAATTTGCACTAAATTGCGATTATTGCTATGTTTATCCGTATTTTGGTGCAAATTAGCACTAAATTGCGGTCTAACTACCCTCATAATGATCCTCTTCGAAGGGAAGACTTATGCAAAAATAAACTATAAAAAGTTCTTTTTTTGCCAAAAATAGACTTTTCAAAGTCGTATTTTACGCGAATATGTACTAAATTTCTATCAACGCGAGTCTCCAACTTCGTTTCCGGTGCATTTCCGATGCATTCCCGATCCATTTCCGATCCGTTTCCGATCCGTTTACGGGTCAATGTCGGAAGTGAACGATGACATGAAAAGTAGGATGATTAAAGAAATATTGAGGTGAGGCTAATGAGGCTAAGTGGTAAAAATGAGGCTAAGCGAGGCTGGTAAGTGACTGAAAGATAGCGAGATAGAAAGTTAGCCTCATTAGCCTCACTAATCTCACACAATATATAAAAGCCGACTGACAGTAGGCGAAACTCAAAGATGTATAGTTTGAAGGCTGTTGTTGGCTTGTGAGTGGCTTGATGGTGGGACTAAAGTCTAGGATTACCTCGATAAAACCTCGATAAACCCTCGATAAAACCCCGACTTAACCCCGATTCAGTCGTACGTTTTGCACGCTATGGTGATTACGATTTTTTGATACGGCAATCTCCGCCTATTTCATCCGAACATAATTGTTCGGCAATCCAAAATAATGACAACTTATTCCCTCACAAATATCCATGCAAAGATACATAAAAAATTTCCTTTGAGGAGATGCACAAAAAAAGCCACCGGCGGGAGCCGATGGCGGGATGAATAATTTGCAGCAGATTATTCTGCAGCAGCCTGTGCACTCTGACGGGTAGCCTTAACCTCGGCAACGCAGAGGGTAGGAGCGTTCATCAGCTTCAAGCCTTCAGCCAACTTAACGTCCTGAACGTTGATCTTCTTACCCAGACCAAGCTCGGTAACGTCGATCTCAACGCGGTCGGGCAGTTGGGTATAAAGACCGTTGACTTTGAGTTTGCGCATGTTCAGACGGAGCTTACCACCGGCTTTTACACCTGCAGCGTGACCCGAAAGGAGAACAGGGATCTCAACGGTTACAGGCTTCTTCTCGGTTACCTCGAGGAAGTCGATGTGGAACAAAGTCTCCTTAACGGGGTGGAACTGGAGTTCCTTAACCACTGCCATGCGTTTTTGTCCGTCAATAGTCAGAGCTACAACCTGAGTGTCAGGCGTGTAGATGAGTTTGCGAACGTCAGCTACGTTAACGGTGAAAGTCTGGTTGCCGTTGGCACCATAGATGTTGCAGGGAACTTGATCCTGCTTGCGCAAGCCTTTGGCGGCTTTCTTGCCGAACTCCGAACGGAGTGTACCGGTTAATTCAAAAGTTTTCATTTTTGTTGTTGTGTTACTCAATATGGGGCAGTAATAATCGTCTGTGTGGCTGCCCGTATCCCATCACACTCGCCTTCGACAACGCGGCCGTACAGATCGCGCCAGCGCAATAAAAACGACGCGTGCCTCGGCTCTCCCCATGCGAAACTTTGCAGTTTCTTTGGGGATCCCCTAAATAAAAACCGCTTAGCGCGGTTTGGAGGAGTTGTCTAACCTGGAATCGAACCAAGATCTTCAGAACCAAAATCTGACGTAATAGCCTTTATACCATTAGACAAAGCGGCTGCAAAAGTACAACAATTTTTTCAATTGTGCAAATATTCCAGCCAATAAATGTATCTTAAGCCGTTAAAACGCGCATATTGTCAAACGGATTTGTCAAATAGCCTCGTATTTGTCCAGCGCCTCGCTCATGAGCCGGTGTCCCTCGGCGATGATTGCTTCGGCTTTGTCGAAGTCGAATGTGCCGAACGCATATTGCGGCATTGTGGCGATCACGTCGGGTGGTGTGAGTTGCAGAGCGAGTAGGGTGCTCTGCTGAATCTGCATGTCGGACATCCGGTCGAGCAGGGTGACGTAGTTCACCGTGCCTTGCAGGCTGAGACGTTTGGCGCGCTCGATGGCGTTGATGTGGTGCGTAACGCTGTCGCGGAGTTGGCGAACAGCCTTGGGCATATACGACAGGCGTTGCTCCTGCAGAGTGTTGGCGATCTTCACAAGATCGGAGGTGTGGTGCTCGATGTGGATGCCGTCCTTGCCGGAGATGTTCATCGCTACGAGTATATCGCCCTGAGTGCGCTGTATATGCTTGAGGGGCAACGGATTAAGTATGCCGCCATCGACAAGTAACCGTCCTTGCCATTGCACGGGCTGGAAGAATAGCGGGATACTGATTGATGCGCGTATAGCCTCGAAGAGCCAACCCTCGCGAAAGACGACCTCATCGGAGGTGATCAGGTCGGAGGCAACGAGCGTCAATGGCACGGGCAAAGATTCGATCCGGCATTCGGGAACGATATCCTCTAAGGCTTTAATCACCTTGCTGCCCTTGACGAGCGAGTTGCCGGTGATAGAGAAGTCGGTGAGTTGCAATATGCGCTGGCGATCAACGGAAAGGAACCACTCTTTGGCTTCTTTCAATTTGCCTGCGCAGAACATGCCGGCAATGATCGAGCCCATTGAGCAGCCGGAAACAGAAGTGATCTTGTACCCGCGCTCTTCGAGCGCCTCTATCGCGCCGATATGCGCCAAACCGCGCGCGCCGCCAGAACCGAGAACGAGCGCTACGCGCTTATTTTCACATTTACTCATTTTCACATGTATTCATTTACGCATTAATTGTAGCAAAAATCGTACCAAACATATGCGCGCGTAAATAAATAATGTAAATTGAGTTGAGGGATTTTTTTTTCAAAAAAAATAACAAAACATTTGCAAATATCATTTTTTTTTCGTAACTTTGCGCGTTTTTTCGCAAACGTTAGTAAGAAAAGATATTGTTGTTCACGAATTAAGCGAATTAAACGAAAACAATGAATATTTGAAATGTTAAAATTATAAACATAATGAAATCGAAATTACTTATTCTGTTTGTAGCTGCCGTGTGCATGTTATCATGCTCGGACAGCAGTGAAGTACGTGGTGCCAAGGGCGCTTATCGTTACAAGACAACCGGCAAGGTTACCCTGGAAGAGAACTTTGCAGGTGCAACCAAAGCCGACACGCTTGTGGCTAATCTGGACAACGAGTCGGGTGCGCTGGAGGTAGTGAGCCTGCATGACGGCGACAGCCTGTTGCTGACCATCGACCAGCTGAATGGCGACGTGATTGTTACGCGTGGCAAGATGAATGGCAAACGATTGAACTTCAACGCTTACACCCGCACGCTGGAAGTGCCTCTGGATGTAACCTACTATGACACCGTATCCATTGGCGTAGGTATATTGACCAAGGATACCATCATTCCTTACACCCGTCACGAGTACGAGGTGTTTGATATCACGGTGCAAGGTTTTGCCGATGTATATGACAACAACCTTGTGTTCACCTTGGACTACAACGGCAAGTCGCAATCGACCGAGCGTACGTTGCGTGGAAAGGGAATTCGCTCATTAGCCAAGAAAAACTAAGATATTTTAGATATGAAAACCAAATATCTAAGTTTGTTGTTGTTGCTGCTGGTAGCATGCAGTGTGCGGGCTGAGGAGGCGACGATCGTTCCGACCTACACCTTGCAGCAATGCCGTCAGATGGCTCAAAACGCATCACATAACAGCGAGATGCGTCAGGAGTCGCTGGAGGCAGCGCGATTGCATCAGCAAGCAGCATTGGCGGCAATGTTCCCGAAGTTGAGCGTGAATGCGGCATATATGTGGAACAGCAAGTCGCCCGCGATCCTGAGTAATGAGTTGCAAACGAGTTTTGGTACGGCACGTGTAGGTGCAGACGGTACGGGTTCGTTTGAGTGGAGTGAGAACTCGCTATTCAACCAACTCAGCCAAGACACGCGTACCTTACCCGAAGCGCACGCACGTGTGAACGCCTTGGGTGCTGAGGTGGGAGGAATGATAGCGAATGCCTATCAGGAACTCTATCGTGCTCTGCATCCGGATCTGACGCATGTGGTAGTAGGGCAGGTTGGTCTGATGCAGCCTATCTATGTAGGCGGACGATTGAAAGCGCTGTACGATATCGCCACGACGGCTAAAGATGTAGCCGAGATAGAGGCCGATAGCAAGAAGCAGGACGTCATAGTTTCGGTTGATGAAGCCTACTGGCGGGTAGTGAACGTCGAGCACAAAAAGCGGCTCGCTAATCAGTATTACGATCTGCTTGTTACCTTGGAGAATAACGTAACCGAACTGGTCAAAGAGGGTCTGGCTACGCAATCCGACCTGCTGAAGGTGAAAGCCAAACGCGGTGATGCTGAGGTGAAGAAGATGCAAGCCGAGAACGGTCTGGTGCTGTCGAAGATGGCGCTGTGTCAGATTATCGGTCTGCCGCTCCACACGGAGTTCGTGCTGGATGACCAGGGCTTAGGCGACATTCAGTTGCATGACACACTCAACGTAACGGACGACCTGATTAACTCGCGCTCAGAGATCCAGTTGCTGGACGCTGCCGAAAAGGTGGCGAAATCCAACGTGCGCATCATGTCGGCTGGTTTGCAGCCGAATATCATGGCGCAGGCTAACTACATCTACACCAACCCGAATCTGGACAACGGTTTCTCCAACGACTGGAAAGGTACAGGATTCTTCTCGGCAGGTGTAGTGGTGAATATACCTATCGCTCACGCCGACGATATTCTCCGATTGAAAGCAGCCAAGCATGAGGCGAACCTTGTTGCCCTCAAGCGCGACGAGGCGAAAGAGTTGCTGACTTTGCAGGTGACGCAGGCAAACCAGAAAGTGCTGGAAGCGCAGCAGAAAGTGGCGATGACCGAGATGCAGATCAAGAATGCCGAGGAAGTGCTGCGGTTTGCTCAAGAGGCATTTGATGCCGGTATGGCAACAGCGTCCGACCTGATGCAAGCGCAGACGGCATGGCAGGCAGCTTGCGCCGACAATATAGATGCTATGGTCGAAGCACAAGTGGCAGAAACAAAATTCAAGCGGTTTACCAACACGCTTGAATAGACAAAAGACAATAGACAAAAGACAAAAGAGAATATGAAAGAAGATAAGAAAGGCAGCCTGCTGTTAGGGCTGGGTGCAATGTTAGCGGTGGTAGTGATTGTAGCTCTGGTGGGCGTGTTTGCCTTGAAGGAGGAAGAAGTGCTGATCACCGGCGAAGCGGAAGCTTCGGAATACCGTATATCCGGCAAGGTGCCCGGACGAATAGAGATGTTCCTTGTAGAGGAAGGCGATCAAGTAAAGAAGGGTGACACGGTCGTTGTGATCTATTCACCGGAGGTGGAAGCCAAGATGGCGCAAGCGCAGGCAGCCCGCGAGATGGCAGAGTCCGTTAACCAGAAAGCCAAGCACGGTGCGCGTCATGAGCAGATAGTAGGTGCGTACGAGTTGTGGCAGAAAGCCAAAGCAGGTGAAGAGATCTACCGCAAGAGCTACGAGCGCGTGTCGCGTCTGTACGAGCGCGGCGTAGTCAGTGCGCAGAAGAAAGACGAGGTTGAGGCGCAGTACAATGCCGCCAAAGCGACCGTCAAAGCAGCTAAGAGTCAGTATGATATGGCGCTGAAAGGTGCGCGTGAGGAGGATAAGGCTGCTGCCGAGGCTCAAGTAGCCAAGGTGGACGGCGTGATCCAGGAGATCGAACTGGCACGTGCCGAGCGTTACCTGACATCGCCTATCGACGGCGAGGTGGCTGAGCGTTTCCCGAAGACCGGCGAACTCGTAGGGCAGGGTAGCCCGGTGATGTCGGTGGTTGACCTGAACGATGCGTGGTTCAGCTTTGCCGTGCGCGAGGATATGTTGCAAGACATCAAGGTCGGCACGAACCTGCAGGTACGTATTCCTGCGCTGGGCAACGAACTTCATCTGGTAGAGGTGACGTACATCAAGGCGATGGGAACCTACGCTACGTGGCGCGCAACGAAGCAGAACGGTCAGTACGACGTGCGCACGTTTGATGTCAAGGCTCGTCCGCTCAAACCCATCCAAGACCTGCGTCCGGGTATGACGGCGATCGTTGTACGTGAGAAGCAGAGGAATGTGAACATGCCGACGATCATTATTCAGAAGTAGTTATTGCATCCGCCATTATTGGCGGATACTGAATCATGAAAGAGATATTTCGAAATATCTGGAAGGTATCGCGTCGTGAGATAGGTCGGATGCTACTTCGTCCGCTGTATCTGTTTGCGTCGATAGGCGTGATGGCGTTGTGTACGTTCTTTTTCCTGAGTATCATGAAGCGCGGTGCACCCCAACGGATGCCGGTGGCGGTGGTGGACAAAGATCAATCGTCCATCTCGCGCCGTCTGTGCCACGAGACGAACGCTACACAATCCGTACAGATAGCCCTGATAACGCCGAATTTTGCTGACGCACGGCTCGCTATGCAGCGGGGCGAGGTGTTCGGTATCCTTGAGATCCCCGAAGGCTTCTATGCCGACATTGTGAGCTTCAAGCAACCGACGCTGCACTTCTACGTCAACAACGCCTACACCGTAGGTGCTAACACCGCGTACAAGCAACTGCTCACGATGTGTAACCTCACCTCCGGTGCGTTCCAGCGCGAGGTGCTGCGGAAGAAAGGTTTGCCCGATCACTTGATTATGGAGCGTATCCAGCCGATAGCTATCTCCGCGCACCTGATCGCTAACCCCTGGGGCAACTACGCCATCTATCTTGTATCAACCATTTTGCCGGGCATATTAGCCCTCATTGTGTTGATGCTTACGATCTTTGCCATCGGTTTTGAGCTGAAAATGAAGACTTCGAACGAGTGGCTGGAGGTAGCCGGTGGCAACTACACCGTGGCGATGATAGGCAAACTCATTCCTTATACGATCATTTACATCGTGTTGGGTATCAGTTGCAATGTGATTCTCTTCCGCTTCCTGCATTTCCCGGTAATGGGCTCGTCCGGACGGATGATGCTGGCAATTGTGATGCTGGTGTTTGCTATGGAATCGATGGCGATCACGATCATCGGTGCGTTGCCGACACTGCGTGATGCCATCAGTATCGGTGCGTTATACGGCATGTTGGGCTTCTCGCTGTCGGGATTCACTTATCCGGTGATGAATATGTTGTCGGTTTTCAAGGCGTGGACGTGGCTCATACCGCTTAGGCATTACTACAAGATCTACGTCAACGAAGCCCTGATGAATGGACCTATAGAGAACACGATCATCCCG
Organism: uncultured Bacteroidales bacterium; assembly: GCA_902792835.1. Lineage (GTDB taxonomy): Bacteria > Bacteroidota > Bacteroidia > Bacteroidales > Paludibacteraceae > Colicola. The sequence continues at coordinate 2,912 of CADBAZ010000060.1, read as the reverse complement.
ATGCTCAGCCTGGCAGGGTTCTTCCTGTTTACGCTGCTGGTGAATCGCCGACTGCATGATGCAATGATCTATAACAACTATCCTTTGAAATGATCACACGATATTTAAATAACCAATGGATTAAGGTCAAAGAGACGTGGTGGGTGTTTGTCAACGAACTCCGTCGCGTGTTCCGTGATCCGGGAGTAGTGGTGATCTTCTTCGTTGCCACATTGGCGTACCCGATCCTGTACAACTTCATCTATTGGAAGGACAATGTGGAGAACGTGCCGGTGGCTGTAGTCGATATGAGTGCCAGCCAGGAGAGTCGTGCGTTCCTGCATAAATGGAGTGCCTCGCCGGACATCAAGATTACGCATTACTGCACATCGATGGCGGAAGCCGAGCAACTGATGCGGGCACAGAAGATTCACGGAATCATTTACTTCCCTTCGGATTTTGCGCAGTGCCTGAACACCGGCATGAAATCTGCACATATATCGCTCTATTGCGATATGTCGTCGTTTCTGTACATGAAGGCCGTCTATCTGAGTTGTAACCGCGTGATGCTTGAGGATATGAGCCGCATTCAGGTCGATCGCTATCAGGCAATGGGCATGGACAAGAAGTTCTCGTGGATGCTCGTTCAGGCTGCACCTTATACCGAAACAGCGCTGTTCTGCGAGAGCGGAGGCTATGCTTCGTTCCTTATTCCGGCCGTGCTGATGCTTATTCTGCATCAGACGCTGTTCTTCGGCATCTGTATGTTAGCCGGTACGGCACGTGAAGAGAACAACGAATTGTACCTGTTGCCCGGCAGACGGCGCCGCTCGAGCGTGCTGCGTATAGCCTTAGGCAGATCTGCCGCGTATTTCCTGATATATTATGCGTTGGGTGCATTGGTGCTGCTCGGCGTGCCGCGACTGTTCGGTTTGCCGCATATAGGCGATCCGGTACTTGTTCTCAAACTGCTTGTACCGTATCTGCTGGCAGTGATCTACTTCTCGATGAGCGTGAGCGTATTCACCCGTAACCGTGAGAGCGGTATGGTGGTACTGATCTCCTCGTCGCTGATCTTTTTGTTCATTGCCGGAGTAAGCTGGCCGCAACAGATGTTACCCGATGCATGGCGATATCTGAGTTACTTCTTCCCCTACACGTGGGGTGTACACGGATTCCTGCATATCAATTCGATGGGCGCAACGCTCGAGACGACAGCCAAGGAGTATATCGCACTGTGGATACTTGCCGGAGGGTATTTCCTCCTGACCTGTTTGCACCTGTTTATCGGTGGATATTTGCACGACAAGAAGATTAATGCCGAGTATCTGCGCGAGCGACGTAGAAATTTAAAACTTCAAACGATATGAACGTACCTTTTTTGAGTTTGCACGACGTAACGGCGATGCACGGCGAAGAGATTCGCGAGGCAGCTTGCCGCGTGATTGACAGCGGATGGTATCTGCAAGGCAAGGAGAACGAAGTCTTTGAACAGCACTACGCCGACTATATCGGCAGCCCGTATTGTATCGGTTGTGCCAATGGTTTGGATGCACTGATATGGATCTGGCGTGCGTACATCGAACTGGGTGTGATGCAGCCGGGTGACGAGGTGATCGTGCCTGCCAACACGTATATAGCTACCATCCTCGGTATTACCGAGAACGGCTTGAAACCCGTGCTGGTTGAGCCGCGACGCGATACGCTGGAGATTGATGATGCGCTCATCGAGTCGGCTATCACCGAACGGACGAAGGCAATCTGTATTGTGCACCTGTACGGACGAAATGCTATGACCGAAACGATTGCAGCGCTGTGCAAAAAGTATAACCTGAAACTCGTTGAAGATAACGCTCAGGCACATGGCTGTACGTGGCAGGGTAAGCGTACAGGTAGTATAGGTGACGCCGCAGGACACTCGTTCTACCCGGGCAAGAACCTCGGCGCATTGGGCGATGCCGGTGCGGTAACGACCAATGATCCTGAGTTGGCTGCAGCCGTGCGCGCATTGGCGAACTATGGCAGCCAGAGGAAGTACGTGTTCAAGTATTGCGGCAGAAACAGCCGTCTGGATGAGATACAAGCGGCTATACTCGATGTGAAACTGAAGTATCTGGACGAAGATATCAAGCATCGTCAGCAGGTGGCTGCATATTACTACGAGCATATCAAAAATCCGCTGATCGAGTTGCCGAAACGCCTGGAGGATGCTCAGAATGTATATCACTTGTTCCCGATCCTTGTTAAGGATGGCAAGCGCGATGCGTTGCACGATTACTTGGCAGACAAAGGTATCGGTACTGTGATACATTATCCTATCGCTCCGCACAAACAGGAGTGCTATGCCAAGGAGGCGTGGAACGTGCCGCAACTGCACTTGTTGTTTCCACTGCGCCCAACTGAGTGGAAAACCCTGTTGGTAGCTGTCCTGAATATACGCATATACGAGCGGAATCATAGCAGCTTTCTCCTTGTATAACTCGACTTTCCATGGCTTTTCATCCGGGTCGTCGCCTTGGTAGAGCATGTAGTTACCGCCGATATTATATTGGCGGTAAATTATGTCTTCTGCCGACACATCAGGATTGCGCAGAAAATCGTAGAAGACCAAAAACATCGTTGTGCGTCCCTTGCCGGCCTGGCAATGGAAATGCAGCCACGTGTCTTCCGGCAGGTTGCGCGCAAATGTCAGAAAATCATCAATAATCTTCGGGTTGGCGAAGCAATGATCCAGTGCCGTGAACCGCACGTACCCCAAGCCGCGTTTACGGCAGGCTTCCTCTTCCGTTTCGGCAGATGATACATCTATTGTTCGCGGATTGACGGGTGCATAGTCGTTGCTGCTGCTCAGTTCGGCTACAATCTTCTGTTTGCCTAAGCAACTGTGAATCAATTCCGTTTCGTTGGTCATGATCGTTTCCGGCGTAAGACCT
>CADBAZ010000059.1 GCA_902792835.1 uncultured Bacteroidales bacterium | reverse complement strand
TATCCATACTACCAACACGAAGCAATTGGCTACAACTACCGTCTGTCGAACATCTGCGCCGGTATAGGTCGTGGACAAATGACCATACTTGACGAGCATATAGCCCATCACAAGCATATCGCTCAACGTTACCGCGAGGCATTCGCCGAGATAGAAGGTATCACGTTCCATGACGCTCCGTCAGCGGACTTCGACGCGAACTTCTGGCTGTGCACAGCGACCATCGACGAACAGGCGCATATCCGCGGCGAGGAGAAGGCATACGCCGAGGCGGTACAGGGAGCAGTAGGAGGAGCAGCAGGTGTCGTACATGGCGGTGGCAGTGTGCATACGGATTGCGAACCGAACAGGAACGTGGAGGCTCTGCGTATGTACCTCGACCAAGCCGGCATAGAGAGTCGTCCGCTATGGAAGCCGATGCACAAACAGCCGGTGTTCAAAGGTTGTCCGGCGTACCTCAACGGCATGAGCGAGGCAATGTTCCGTCAAGGAATATGTCTGCCCAGCGGGCCGATGGTGAGCGATGATGATGTTAGCTATATCATCCAAACCATACGAGAAGCATTCATCAAATAATTGAAAGTTGATAGTTGAATTAGAAACATGAGGAAAAGACTAAGCGAAATACAACGTTCGGATATATTCTCGCACGCAACCAACTTGTCGTACATGCCCAAGTGGGGTGTACTACTCATCGACATGCTGCTGGCGCTCATTGCATACGTAGTCAGTTTCATGATTAGCAATAGTTTGGTTAATATCAATTTCACTGGCGGAAATATGCTGCCGATTTGGCAACAGGCTGGCATTGTCATGGTGGTACAACTTATGTACTTCTGGATATTCCATACGTACTCCGGCATCTTGCGATACTCAACGTTTGTGGATGCGTCGAAGGTAGTGTTTGCCGTCGTTGCTGCAGCACTCACTCCGGCTGCCATCAATGGCATCGTGCGCTATGTTGCTGAACGAAGCATGATGCTCAACTCCGTGCTATATACGTATATGTTCGTTGCCATTGTGCTACTTGTTTGCTGGCGCGTGACGATCAAGTTGAGCTTTGAGTACATGTCGCACCACAGCCCGGGTATCCGACCGGTAATGATCTACGGCACGCAGTCTGCAGGTCTGGCTATAGCCAAGATGCTCAACTCAAGTATGGATAGTCCGTATCGCCCGATAGGATTCATTGCCGATGCCGAGGAAAATGTCAAGCATGAGTTGTTAGGCATGAAGGTGTATGTCAAGAACGACAATATCATCCGTCTTTTACGCGCCAAAGAGGTGCAAGATGTTATCGTTTCGCCGCTGAAGATGAAGCAGATCAATCTTGCCAGAGACCTAAGCATCTTCCTCGACAACAATATCCGTATCCTTACCACGCCGTACTTTAGCGACTTCAACGAGAGCGACAACGAGGAGCAGAACAAGAAGAAGATCGGCAGCATCGAAGCCATCAAGGTCGAAGACCTGCTGGAGCGTCCGGAGATACATATCAACACCGAGAACGTCCGTCATGTCATATCCGACAAGGTGGTAATGGTTACCGGTGCAGCGGGCTCTATCGGCAGCGAGATCGTACGGCAGGTAGCAAAGTACAATCCGAGATTGGTTGTTCTCGCCGAGATAGCCGAATCGCCGCTACATGACTTGAGTTTGGATCTGGACAAACTATGCCCGAACGTCCATTTTGCGCGCGTCATAACAGATGTACGCAACCGCGAGATGTTGCGCGAAGTGTTTGAGGAGTACCATCCGCATATCATCTTCCACGCCGCAGCATACAAACATGTACCCCTCATGGAGGAATACCCGACACAGGCAATCCTGGCCAATGTGCTGGGAACAAAGAACGTAGCCGACCTTGCTGTAGAATACGGAGCCGAACGGTTCATAATGATTTCTACAGACAAAGCCGTCAACCCGACCAATGTCATGGGTGCATCGTTACGTACAATCATTATTCCGCAAGCTATCGGCTAAGGATGAGAAAAATGTAACGAAGTTCATCACCACTCGTTTCGGCAATGTGCTGGGCAGCAATGGTAGCGTTGTGCCGTTCTTTAAAAAACAGATTGCTGCCGGAGGGCCTGTGACCGTCACTCACCCGGATATCATTCGTTACTTTATGACTATCCCCGAGGCATCATGTCTTGTGTTGGAGGCTTCTACTCTTGGCAACGGCGGAGAGATCTTCTGCTTCGACATGGGAGCACCGGTGAAGATTGCCGATTTGGCAAAGAACATGATTCGTCTGGCAGGTTTCCAACCGGGCAGGGATATACAGATTGTCTATACCGGTCTGCGTCCGGGAGAGAAGCTCTACGAAGAACTCCTGAATCAGAAAGAGCTGACTATGCCGACCGCCAACGAGAAGATCATGGTTGCCAACGTCCGCGAGAACGACTACGACAAGATGTCCAAACTCATTGACGACCTCATCCGCTCTGCCCAGAAAGGTCTGGCGTTCCCGTCCGTGAAACTAATGAAACAAATCGTCCCCGAGTACCAAAGCCGCAACTCCATCTACGAACAATTGGATAAATAACAAACCATATATTAAGCAAACCACTACGCACCACGCGCACATTAATATTTAATCTATAAGGCAATGAAAAGAATCTTTTTATTTCATATAATTGTATCGTTACTACTTTGTTCAAATGTTTGGGCAATAACTCGCACGGCAGGCAATGCCAGTGAGTTTGAAGACGCGTGGATTAATGCTCAAGATGGCGATGTTATTAAGTTGACTGACGCGATCGCATTGACCAAGACAATGTGGTTAGGAACAACTAACATGGATGATGCGTCCCGTAAGATTGAGATTGATCTCAACGGTTACAACCTGTTGTCGAGCGCTCAGTATGCATTCTTGCTGACGCACGGAACATTGAAGATTTCTAACTCTCGTCCGGCAAGTGGTCAGATGCAGGGTACTTATAAGAAAATGGATTCAAGTGGTAATTACAGCGGTAGCGCAAATCTCTTCTACATAACCGGTTCAACAAACAAGGATGTTGATCCGAGTGTCGATGAAGTTAATTACTTCTCCCATTTGGAGATCGATGAAGGCGTTATCGTAACGCAAGAACATTATGATGCTCTCGTTACGGTTATGGAGTTGAACAAAAATAGCGTTGGCCAAAAAGCGTATACTGCAGATCAGTGTGTTCCTGCAAAGCCCGCATTAACCTATATTACCAATGTATATGCTTCTTCAGAAACGACCGCTGGAAAATCTGTCGCACATGGTGTGCGTGTGGATTTGAAAGGTACAATTAATGGAACGAAATACGGTATCAAGAGCAATGGTAACCTTGAAAGCCCGTTCGCCAGCGTTGACGCCGGTACTACCTCTGTGCCATTTGCACCATCAACAGACTTCACGAATGTGAATTCATACACTATTGCAAACTCAGATGTGAATTATTCTCCGTTCATTTATATCCATCCAACGGCAAGAATCACCGTATTAAACGCAGCTCCGGCGGGTATAGATAAAAATCCCGTAAGTGTATATGCATCCGGTTATGCACGTTGGAAAGTAGAAGGTTATGTAGAAGGTTGCAGTGGCGCCGTTATTAAATCCGGTCAGGTGGATTTCACCGATGCGACCGTAATTGGTACGGGTCCTGTATATGAAGAGGCTACTGCTTCCAATTCGGGTACTACAAGTTCTGGTAGTGGCATCGTTGTCGCATCTACTGATGCCTATGCCGGTAATATTGAGGTGTCCATTGGTGGTGACTCGGAAATATCTTCTCAGAACGGTTATGCCATAGAAGAAGTTATTACATCATCTGATAACAAAACGGATGTGGAAACTGTGTCTATTTCCGGTGGATCGTTTGAGGGTAGCTCTGATCAAGGTACAATCAAGATTATCAAGACAACCACCACTAATGAAACAACCGTAATTGAAGTTACCGGTGGTCAGATAGTTGGAGCAGATCCGGATGATGATGAAGCAGTAAACATTGGTGGTCTGTCGCTTACAGAGTTCTTGACGACTGCTGAAGAAGAAGGAACACAAGGTAAAACGCACGTCACAGTTACTACGGATGAAAATGGTGACAAGGTAATGGTTATTGTCTCTGGTGAAATACCTACTGGTTCTGAAGAAATCGCTACTCATAATGAAGAAGATGCAGTCAATTGGAAACATAGTTCCTCGTTAGATAAAACGCCAATGGCTGAAAATATAACTGCAAACTTGAAACTTGACCAGTTGCAGATCAATCAAGATTATAGTCAAATCGTAACTATTAAGGATGGTGTAACACTTGAAGTCGGTAGTGTTGTTCTTGGTGAAAATGCTCAGATTATTGTTGAGCCTGGTGCTACGTTTAAAGTAACAAAGAAGGATGGTGTATATTCTCCTAAGTCCAGCAACCTTATTCTGCAGACGAAAACTGAAAAACCGTCTATCTTCCTCGCTAATCCTACTGTAACAACGAATGCCCACCCGAAAGCCACCGTGCAAATGTATTCCGACGCATACAAGATTGCTGAAGGGCAATACCAATGGCAGCGCTTCGGCTCTCCGTCGTATCTGGAAGATATACACCTCTCCGATGTGCTTTACGATGCTGCGTTATACCCGACTGCCGTTTACCGGCTCAACACAACGGATCCTTTGCGATATAATAAATGGGAAAAGATGAGTGATAATGATGTGTTCGTTCCATTCGGACAGTATAACCTGACGACATCTAATTCTAATCCCGGGGCAATCTATACATTCCAATGCAGTTTAGTGGGTAACACCGACGCTACGCTGAACCTGTATGCACGATACAACTTCCTTACCAACAGCTATACTGCACCGATCAGTATCAGCAATCTGATTGATGATCTTGTCAGCCAATATCCTCATCTATCCGGAACCTTGTATATTCCGGAGTATACGGGGGCGGGAAAGTATACATGGCAGGAAATTAACGAGGCATGGGCTACAGATACAAACATTGATCCTCTAAAGCCATTCGTACTTGTACGTCGCACAACAGGAGACAATCCTATAGTGGATTATAATCATGTAATATGGGAGCCTATGACGAACTCATCCCCTGCCCCTGCTCGCGAATCATCACCGTTTTCGACAGCGCGCATACAGATTACTGCAGACGACGGAACAACAGATGGTGTATACCTCGTGGAGGGCAATCGTTTTTCGCCGAAGTTTGACAACTCCTATGATGCCGAGAAACTTACGATCGAAGATCAACCGTACTTGTACGCTTCCGGCTGCGAAGGAAAGATGGGTATTCTGGCAACAGACAACATCGAGGGTACTACGCTAAGCATACAATCAACCGATCAGACCTCGTTTACGATGCATTTCAGCCACGTCAACGGCTTGGGCTATGCTATTCGTGATGAACTGACCGGAACGGAAACGGCAATCGCAGAAGGTGCAATATATATGTTCAGCGTTCCGGCAAACATAACTGTTACCGACCGCTTCAAAATCGTTGCAGCGAAGAAAGTTCCCACAAGTATTGATACTATCGAAGCAAACAATGCTACTAAAGGCATTTACACGATACACGGACAATATGCAGGTACAGATTTTCATAGCCTGCCTGCCGGTATATATATTGTGGACGGAAAGAAAATTGTGAAATAAACCCTAGCGTACAAAGATATGAAAAAGCTCTTAACTTCTATTTGTATCTTACTCCTTAGTTGCATCTATTGTGCCGCTGAAGGAAACACTCGATTGTACTGCGTATGTAATCAGGAGTGGTGGAATGCAGATGATGCGGCTATCGCTATCTATGCCTATTCTGAAGGCGGAGTAAACAACGCTGAGTGGCCGGGCGAACGAATGACTAAAATGGAAGAGGATGGCAGCTACATATGGACTGCCGAGTTGACCGGTTACTATACTAATGTTATCTTTGTGCGCGTCAACGGCTCCGGAGCAGTAGAGGATTGGGGTGCCAAAACGCAAGACTTAGCTATCCCCATGGATGGCAGAAATCTCTACACCATCACTTCATCGGAAGCTGTGTGGGGCGATCCGGGCGTAGAAGGTGAATGGTCAATATGGGATAATGGAGGAGAAGGATGGGACAACCCTACTAATCCTTTCGGCGATAATCAGGTTTCCGAGACGTTGCCTATAGTGGCATTGGTGGGAACAATGAACGAATGGAACACAGCGGCGAATGTACTTGTGCCGAGTGCAGATAGTTTGAGCGCAAGTGATACCATTCATCTTGACGCGGCTGACTATGAGTTCAAGATGTATGTGAACGAAAAATGGTTAAGTCTGAACGGCGAAGGCGACGCTTTATACACCTTACATCGCGAGTGGAATACAGCAAGCAATGTAAACTTGGAAAATGCCACTAACTTCAAGTTGACTGCCGATGTTGCAGGAGACTATGTTTTCACATGGACTTACGCAAGTAGCACACTTTCTATCACATTCCCGGAAGACACAACTATTGTAACGGATCAGACCTATTATCTCATCGGCAACGCAGAGCAGTTAGGCAGTTGGAATACGGAAAATGCGCTGCCCATCGAGAATGGCACAATTTCGTTGGAGTTGCCGGCGGGAAAATATGCTTTTCAAATATTGCCTGAAGACAAGAGCTGGAATACGGCTCTCAAATACGCAGCAGTAAACACCCGTTGTTCGTCACTAGGTTTGAAGACCGATGCAGACGAAAATATATGGTTCACGCTGGAGGAAGCTGGGTCTGTAACAATTACTGTTCAGAATGAAAAGCTTTGCATCAGCGGAGCTATCAAGGACTTTTCCGACGAAGTATATTCTAACTACGCCATCATAGTCAACCACGAACGGATATACGGTTGTGCATACGCCGGCAACAGCAGCAATTGGCCGCAATATTCAGCACGCGTGCAACTCAACGTTAACGACACCATTCGGCTTATTGACCGAATGACAAGCAACTATGAGATGCAAGTGCCCTCCGACGAATATGGCGATAACGACAAGTTTGACACCTACATGTACGGCGAATACCGCGTGTGCAAAGTTGCGGGCTGCTATGATATCTATTACAAGACCAACGGCTATCTGTATATCACCTCTACCGACAACTGCTCGGAAGGCGTGGAGTACGACGGGTTGTATATTCCTTACGCAAACGTTAACATTACTGTCACCAACGAATACGAGAACGCACAAGGTTACGTGAAAGTGAACGGCACTGGCAACAACTACGGCGTTTCGGCCTCTTACGTTATGGGTTCGCATCTTACGCTGCAAGCCTACCCCAACGAGGACTTCCAGTTCCTGCAATGGTCAGACGGTGCATTGGAAAACCCGCGAAACCTGATTGTAACGGGTGACACAACGATACACGCCGACATGGGCAATCTTGCGTATTACCCGACAGGTATTCTGCTTAACCATAACCGCTTCATCCGCTCAACGTACAACGATGGCACGCAACTCATCGTTCGCGCGAACATTCAGCAGGGCGACAAGGTTGAACTCTATTTCATCAACGACAACATCTACTGGATGGCGGAGGTTGAGCCATACGGCATGTACGAGAACTTCAGCGGGAGCGCAGAACAAGGATACCTCATCTGTAATGTGTCAGGTTGCTACGACATCTACTTCAAAATGGTAGACGGAATCACTCAATCCATCTATATCGGTCAGGGAACGGTTTGCAACGATGGCGTACCTTGGACGGATCCGAACACCGGTTATGTATATTCCGTTGTCGGCACAGAAAACCTGTTCGGCACGGCGTGGGATATAGCAGACACACTGACGAACATGATACAAAGTTATTGCCAACCACATGTGGAACGTCAGGGAATACCCGTCTGTTGAGGAGGATGACAACTATCATATCACGGTCGAAGAGTCTGGTGTCTATTCCGTGCTATTCTCGCTTGATACCATAGCCGGTTGCTCTGCTACGACCAATTATCTTCACGCAATAACAGGCAACAGTGCTCATATTTGGAACATCTCGCCGTCATCGCCTAGTGAGGGAGATAACCTTCGGATAGCACTTTCCACGGCCGAAAATGGCGACACTATCGTCATGGCTGCCGGTACGTATGTAGAATCCAGTAATGACTACATCTCTTTCAACGGCAAGCATGTTATTGTAAAAGCTGAGGATGGTGCTGATGTTATCATTCAACCGCAAACACCTATCATTATAAAAGAAGGGGGATGCGCGCATTTCGAGAACATTAAGTTTGACGTTTCGAGACTGACAGAACAGAGTTCTTGGTTCGAACACCTGATGTATCCGAACGACGACAATGAAGGCAACAGTATTATTTTGGAGGGCTGCGAGTTTTACGATTTCACTTTGAATAGTTCATTGCTGTATTGTGCTACAGCCAAAAGGTTGGCTTCGCTGTCTATTAACAACTGTTACTTCCATAACATAACAAAGAGTTGCCTCTATATTGAGAATACGGACGAAACGAATGTGTTGATTTCGAACTCCACATTCGCTAACATAACTACGGAAACCAGCAGTTATTATGCAGGCGTCATTGACACCCGTGCTACGGCAGGTACTTTCAGCATTGACCACTGCACATTCTACAATGTACAGGCGATGAATACTGACTACGCAGCAATCGGCAAAGTTAAGATACCGGATGCCACTGTATCCAATTGTATATTTGCAATGCCGGAAAGTACAAGTAGTCTTCGAGCAATACGCGATGTTACTACTGCTAACAACTGCCTCATTTTCAACTACACCAACGATTCAGGCTACGGAATCCACAGTGAAGTGATTATAAACAACTGCATAAAAGAGCAAGATCCGTTGTTTGCGGATGCTGCTAACGGAGATTTCACTCTTGAATCAGGCTCTCCCGCTATTGGCGCAGCTACCGACGGTAGCAATCTCGGTGACCCGCGTTGGGGAACAAATGAAAATATTCCTTCTACCGACTTCTCCGTTCCCTACATATTCGTCGGAGAAACAGCTACTTTGAGTGGTAATATCCAGCTCAACGATTTGGGACACATTGCTTATGCCGATAGTAAGGATAACGGCATTGCTTCATGGAAGATTAACGTGACACGCGAATGTAACGTCAAAGTTACCATAACGATGGAAACCGGCTCGTCATCCGGACACCAGTTCGTAGTTGATATACTGGATGAGCACCAAGAAATTATTGCCGAACTTACCCAACCTTCAGCACAATATGGTGACGCAGCTATCGAACTGCCGGATAGTATTGCTTTCATCACTCTCGGCGTTTACACCATCCGTTTGTCGAACCTTACCGAGTGGTCAGCAGCCATAGTAGAAGGCGTTCTATTCACGGCTATCACATCAGGCAGCGATCTATGCACCATTGCTTCCGGCAGTTGCGGAGCAGATGGCGACAACCTGACATGGGTATTGGGATGCGACAGCGTGCTGACAATCAGCGGCGAAGGAGAGATGCCAACTTGCGTTCTATAACTCCGGAAACAACTACCCGAACGTGCAGACGCTGTCTATACCAAGCACCTTAGGCGCACCGATTGAAAACAATTTCTTCTACCAATGCTCGCTCAAGACGATAACCATCAACTCCGACACCATCGTCGGCAAAGCTTCATACACCTCAGGCAGCAGTTTACAGAACAAGTTCGGCGCACAGGTTGAACAGTATATCATCGGCGGCAGTGTTCGTTCGATTGCCAACTTCGCATTCCGCAACCAAGACAATGACAGTCTGCGTTCAATCATTCTGCCGGAAGGTTTGGAAGCCATCGGCAACTGGGCATTCGGCTATATCGAACACCTGACATCTATAAACATCCCGTCAACAGTTCAGACAATCGGCACAGACGCTTTTGCCTACTGTTCGAACCTGCGCAGTGTAGAGTTAGGCGAGGGGCTGATGACCGTCAACGGACAAGCATTCTGGATGTGCGACAGTCTGACGCGCGTCACCTGTAATGCGCTCACTCCGCCGACGCTCAACCAGACGGCGTTTGACCATAACCAAAACTTCAGCAAGATCATGTGCGCTGACGATACCTTGCAGATCCTTGCCTCCGGCACGTTCGGCGCACAGGGCAACAACCTCACATGGACAGTTGACCGCAATTACACGCTTACCATATCCGGTAGCGGAGAGATGGAGTTCTTCAATGCATCCGAACCGTGGGCGGAGTACCGCTACCAGTTACGGAAGATTGTAGTGGAAGAAGGCGTGACGAATCTGAGCAATGTCTTCCGCCTCCATAACCAAGTGACGGAGGTCAGTCTGCCCAACACGCTGCGCGTGATTGAGGCGCAAGCGTTTGACCAGTGTTCGAGCATCACACACCTTGAATTGCCGGAGAGCGTGGATTCCATCGGCGAGGGTGTGTTCTATCTGTGTGAGTCACTGCAAGAGATCCGTATTCCTTCCCGCGTGACGATGATCAACTCCAGCCTGTTCCGCGGCTGTAGAGGTTTGCGTTCAGTGGAGTTCCCGAATGGATTAACGAGAATCTTGACTACCGCATTCCAGTACTGCAACGAGTTGAATGCCTTACACTTGCCGGCGAGTCTGACGTTCATCGGTCAGGAGGCGTTTGCCGATTGTACGGGCTTAGATACTATCACTGTACTGGCTACCACGCCGCCAGAGGTAACGCAATCAGCGTTTGACAATGTGCCGGACACGATACCTGTCTTCGTCCCCACAGCCAGCCTGCGTGCGTACCGCAATCATGAGGAGTGGTCGTACTTCAAGAACATCCACGGCATCGACGGTGACGGGCCTCAGACATATACCTTCACCCTCACTTCTGCTTGGCAGTTCATTATGCTGCCAACAGTGTTCGGCTTGACGCAGGATGATATAGTGGTGGACGGCGAGATTGAATGGGGCATCTACAACAGCGCACAGCGTGCAAGCGGTCGTTCAGGCTGGCAGGGCTTCACTCCGCAAAATGGCTTTGAGGGTTCACAAGCATATATTGTACGTGCGCGTAACGGCAGTGCTACGCTCACAATCAATATCCCCGATCAGGCACGCGAACAAGCCGCAGTAACGATGGCTATCAGCTATCATCCTGCCACACGCGAGCAGAATGCCAACTGGAATTTCTTAGGCAACCCCTACCCGTACAACTACGACATCATGAGTGCCCTTGAGGAAGCGGAGATCGAGTCGCCTGTTACCATATGGAACGGCACGGGCTATGACTTGTTCACGCCGGGCATCGACTTGAAGACCCTTGATCCGTTCGAGGCGTTCTTTATCCAGTTGCCCGATGGCGGCTTAGAAGTTCTCCCGCTCTCGCCGGAGCATATCCAGGATATCAGCGACAGTGGTAACAACGGCAATAGCGTAGCCGATGAAAACGGTGCGCTGCCCGGGTACTTCACGATCAACACCAGCAAGCAGAAGGTGCAGTTCTCACGCGGCAACCTGCAATATCAGGCTTCGACCGCTACATGGCAGTTTGCAGAAAATCAGTACGATGTAATCGGCGAAGGCAATGTCAACATTTCTGCTACCTACGACGGCTGGATAGATCTGTTTGGTTGGGGAACGGGTGACAATCCTACCAAAGCCAGCACCAGCAAGTGCGACTACTCCAGTTTTGTAGATTGGGGAATAAATGCCATCAGCAACGGCGGCAATATGGCAGACATGTGGCGTACGCTTAGTGCGAATGAGTGGACGTACATCACCGGTCAGCGTACAAACTACGAATCGCTGTGCGGTCGGGCAACGGTCAACGGCATTCAGGGCTTTATCCTTCTGCCCGACGATTGGGTTTCGCCCGGTATTCCGTTCCAAGGAAGTAAGGATAACGGCTACGAGCTCAACCAATTCTCTTTGGAAGATTGGCGGAAAATGGAAGCTGCCGGAGCCGTGTTCCTTCCCGCTTGCGGTGGACGTACGGGCACAGAGATGACCAGTACCGCTGTACAATACTGGTCAACAAATGAAGGATCATCCTGCTACGCGTACGACATCATCACCGGCGGTGATACTGCCTACAGGCTCAAAACCAACCAGGTTGAAAGGAGCAGCGCTTTCGGAGTCCGCCTTGTCAAATAGGCAGACACCCCGTCACAAACAAACAGACAAACAAGTAAGCACTTACGGAAAGAGAGGGATTGCTGTGAGGCAAATAGAAAGAGAGGGATTGCTTCGTAATCCCAAAACCTTGCAAGGGACGTCCTTGCAAGGTTTTTCGAGAATCCACCAAAAACAAAAAGAAGAAACCTTACGGCTTCCTCTTTTCATTTTTGATGTCTTCCCAATCTTTCTTGCGGAAAGAGAGGGATTCGAACCCCCGGACCCGTGAAGGTCAACGGTTTTCAAGACCGCCGCGATCGACCACTCCGCCATCTTTCCTTGCGCTGTCGGCAAAACGCCTTCGGCAACGCGATCGCATCGGATGCCGCCCAGCGGCATAAAGGCGACGCGTGCCTCGGCTCTCCCCACCACAAACACTACGTTGGCTTGTGTCGGGGACCCCACATGAGGGTGTTTTGCCAAAAAAGCATGCAAAGATACAAGAATATTTTCGTAAATGCAAATTTATTTGAAGATTTTTTTGCATATTTGCGAAAAATTGTGTATCTTTGCAAAGTCATTTTTGAAAAACAACAAATAATCATGAAAAAGTCCATTTTGCTTACCCTTGCTGTTTGCACCAGCTTACTATGCGTACACGCGCAATCCGACCATCAACGTTACGTAGGCGGCGACATCTCGATGTTGCCTCAGTATGAGAAACATAACTCCGGCTACAAGGATGTTAACGGCACGAAGATCAGCAATCTGCTGGTGTGGTTTGTAGAGAGTTGCGGGTGGAACACCTTCCGCGTACGCATTTTTGTCAATCCGGACAACAGCGATCCATCCGTTTGTCAGGACTTAGAATACGTTACCGCCCTCGGCAAGCGCATCAAAGATGCCGGAGCATACTTCATGCTCGACTTTCATTACTCCGACACATGGGTTGACGCCACGCACATTCAGGCGCCCGCAGCTTGGAAAGGCAGCGATGATGCCACCATGGCAGAGCATGTCGGCTCGTACACCCACGAAGTGCTGCAAGCATTGAAGCAAGCCGGCGCAGCGCCTGATCTTGTGCAGGTGGGTAATGAGATAATGTACGGTCTGTGCGGTATCAAAGTTCACCCCTACAATAGTAGCGGTGACAACTGGACAGGGTATCTTGGACTGCTCAAAGCCGGTTGTGATGCCGTGCGCGAGGAGCTGCCTGACGCAAAGATCATCATTCACACCGACCGCCCAACGAATTCCGGGTATAACAACTACTACTACCAGAAGTTAGTGGATGGCGGCATTGACTTCGATATTATCGGACTCAGCTACTATCCGTTCTGGCACGGATACCTGAATAGCGAACAAGTGAAAGACAAGCAAGACAAGAACAATCTGGTGCAAGCCATCAAGAACTTAAAGACACTTTTTCCGACCAAGAGCGTACATATTGCAGAATGCGCCTACAACTTCCAATATTGGCCGGCTGATGGAACATATAACTACGACACCCGCGATGTATGGCCAAACACCGTGCAGGGACAGTACAATTTCGTGAAAGATCTTGTTGATGCACTCGAACCGCTCGAGAATGTCGGCGGCATCAACTACTGGTTCCCGGAAGAGGCAGGCAACGGCGATGACACCAATTGGAGCACCAGCAAGGGAACAGTAATCGAGACCTGGCTAAACCGCGGGTTCTGGAACGAGAACCAGACCAGTTCCGGGCACGCCATCAACAAGACCGGCTCAGTGAGTGGTGATAAGACTGCTGCTGACGTCTGCGCACCGTACTACATGAAAAACTTCCTACCTGACACTCCGTCAGCCGTGGAGAATTTAGAAGTCGGAAGTCAGATGTCAGATGTCAGATGTCAGAAAATTCTGCGCAACGGGCAAATCCTAATCATCAAGGGCGATAAAGCGTACAACCTGCTCGGGCAAGAACAATAATCCCTATCCGCACCATTATGGATAAAGAATTTTCGATGATCGCCAAGACCTTCAAAGGTCTGGAAGAGGTGCTGGCAAGCGAAATAGCAGCCCTTGGCGGCAATGATATAGAGCTCGGTCGACGTGCGGTAACATTCCGCGGTGACAAGAGCGTGCTCTACCGCGCCAACTTGTGGCTGCGTACCGCCTCGCGCGTGCTCGTACCGATAGCCACATTCCGTGCAGGCGACGCGGACGCGGTATATGAAGAGGTGAAGAAGATCGACTGGGAGCAGTACATGGATCTCACCACGACATTCAGCATCGATGCTACCGTCTATTCGGAAACATTCAAGCACTCGCGCTACGTAACCTATAAGGTCAAAGATGCCATAGCCGACCGATTCAACGAGAAGTACGGCAAACGACCGAGCGTGCGCATCACCGAACCCGACCTGTACATCAACGTGCATATAGCCGAACAGCAAGTGACGATCTCGCTGGACAGTAGCGGCGAGAGTCTGCACAAACGCGGCTGGCGTGTGGCGCAAACCGACGCGCCGATCAACGAGGCACTGGCGGCGGGAATGTTGCTGCTCGCCGGATGGAAAGGGCAGTCGGACTTCTATGACCCGATGTGCGGTTCGGGTACGCTGCTCATCGAAGCGGCACTTATCGCACTGAACATCCCGCCCGGAATCTTCCGCAAGCAGTTTGCGTTCGAGAAATGGAAAGACTTCAACAAAGATCTGTTCGAAACCATTAGCGAGGACGATACCGACGAACGGGAGTTCACGCACCATATCTACGGCTCGGATGCCGGCTACTACGCCGTACAAGCCGCACTCAAGAACATCCGCTCTGCCGGTTTGCAGAAGTATATTGACGTCAAGCAGATTCGCATCGAAGAGATCAAGCATGAGCAAGGCACAACTGGCGCACTCGTAATGATCAACCCGCCCTACGGCGAGCGCCTCGCACAAGACAAAGACGTACTCCGTCTATACAGCGACATAGGCAAAGCCCTGAAATTCCAGTTCACAGGCGCCACGGCGTGGATCATATCGAGCAACGAGGAAGCACTCAAATGCATCGGACTCAAACCATCGAAGAAGATCCACCTGCTCAACGGCGAATTAGACTGCCTGTACAACTGTTACGAACTATTCAGCGGAGAGCACAAGGATTGGAAAGCCGCACATCCCGAAAAATCCAGAGATTCCGGAAATTCCAGAACACACAGAACCCCCAGAAACAATGACAACAGACACCCCCATACTGATAAGCGAATACAACTATCCGCTCCCGGACGAAAGGATCGCCAAGTACCCGCTCAAAGAAAGAGACCACAGCAAGCTGCTCGTGTACCGCGACGGCCGAGTGAGCGAAGATAAGTTCTTCCGCATTGGCGATTACATCCCCGCAGACTCGCTACTCGTATATAATAACACCCGCGTCATCCAAGCGCGGCTGGTTTTTCACAAACTTACCGGAGCACGCATTGAGGTGTTCTGTCTTGCGCCGATTGAGCCGTACGACTACCAACTATCCCTCAGTTCAACCACCGGCTGCGTGTGGAAATGTATTGTCGGCAACGCCAAGAAGTTCAACACCGAGTACGTGGAGCAGACAATACAATTAGGTACGCGCGACGTGCGCCTGCGCGCGCATAAGGGCGAACAACAGGGTAACACCTTCGCTATTCGTTTCAGTTGGGACGATCCCACGGTAGCCTTCAGCGAACTGCTTGACGCCATGGGCGAATTGCCTATCCCCCCCTACCTCAACCGCCAAACCGAAGAGAGCGACAAGACCACCTACCAAACCGTCTATTCGCGCATCAAAGGATCGGTGGCTGCCCCGACAGCCGGTTTGCACTTCACCGACGCCGTGCTCGATGACCTGCGCAGCCGCGGCATCCGCACCACCGAACTCACCCTTCACGTCGGCGCAGGCACATTCCTGCCCGTCAAGGTCGAGGATGCCAACCAGCACCCTATGCACACCGAGATCATCTCTGTTCCGCGACAGGCAATAACCGATGTCATGCAAAACCTCGGGCACATTGTCGCTGTGGGCACAACATCAATGCGCACCCTCGAATCGCTCTACTTCATCGGTTGCCGGCTTCGAAATATCGAAATGTCGACATATAGAGATATCGAAACCATCCACATCGAACAACACGAGCCCTACGAGCGCACGTACGAGGTGACAGCCCGCGACGCCCTGCAAACTATCCTGGACTACCTCGATGCCACCGGTCAAGACACCCTGCACGCCGAGACGCAGATCATGATTCGCCCGGGTTACACGTTCCGCATCGTGGATATACTGATCACGAACTTCCACCAACCCAAATCGACGCTGCTGCTGCTTGTGTCAGCCTTCGTGAACGGCGATTGGCACACGATCTACGACTACGCCCTGAGCCACGACTTCCGTTTCCTCAGTTACGGCGATTCGTCGATATTATTCAAGAGACCGCTGCGCTAAAGGAATAAGGACCGCAGCCAAGATTGGCTACTAAAAGACAATAGATATATGATAGACAGCCATTGTCACGTTGACGAGCCTGCGTACGAACAGGACAGAGAGGAGTTTCTGCAACGCCAGAAAGACGGAGGCATTGAGGCCATCGTCATTCCCGGTGTGAACATGCACTCTATCGACGGCATATTGGATATATGCCGCCGTTGGCGCGGATTCTGTTATCCCGTTTTTGGCTTACATCCGCAAGACGTAGCCGACGATTGGCAAGAGCAGCTTGCCGTCATTCATCAAGCCATACTCAATCATGTCAGCGCAGACCTTGACGTGAGCGAGCGCATAGTGGCCATCGGCGAGATCGGTTTGGACTACCACTACACCCGCGAGTTTGAAGCGGCGCAACACGAAGTCTTCCGCACCCAACTGCGCTGGGCATCAGAGCTCGACTTGCCCGTCATCATCCACAACCGCGATGCCACCGCCGACTGCATGAGCATCGTAAAATCACAAATCACAAATCACAAATCACAAATCAACGGAGTTGTGCATTGTTTTAGCGGCAGTGCCGAGGTGGCTCAGGAGTGGTTGAAGATGGGCATGTACTTGGGCATAGGCGGAGTACTGACGTTCAAGAACAGCAAGTTGGCAGAAAACCTCGCAAATGTACCATTAGAAAGACTGCTTTTGGAAACCGACGGCCCGTATCTGGCACCAACCCCTCACCGCGGTAAGAGAAACGAACCGATTTGGATGCGATTTGTGGCGATGAAGCTGGCGGAGATCTACAACTGCACACCCCAAGAGGTGATTGAAGTGACATCCACCAACAGCAGAAAGTTGTTCCGACTGCCGACACAAATTTAAGCAAAAATAGTGATACATTTGCACATATTTTGGCAAAAATCCGTACATTTTGAAAAAAAATACACAAAAAGCAAATTTTTTTTGTAAAATGTTTTGATTTTTCAAATATTTTTTGTACCTTTGTGTCCGATTATGCGCAGTAGCCCATCAAAAGGCTCAACATAGTCCATTGTAACACCCGAAAGGGTACACAATGTTTAGTTCATTGTAACACCCGAAAAAGAACGTGCCAACGTTGTTTTTCGGAGAGCGGAGGCAATCATGCGCTTTATGCCGCCAAGCGGCATCCGGAAGCATGATTTGCCGAACGCGAAGGAGAGATGCTCGAGTGGTTTAAGAGGCACGCCTGGAAAGCGTGTAAACTTCAAAAGGGTTTCCGGGGTTCGAATCCCCGTCTCTCCGCAAAGATTTTGCGGCGAGCCGTGGCGAAAGTTTACTTTCAGACACGGATAGACGCAAAAGCTTTGAACAAGGTGCCAGCGGCAGCTTGTGGGGATTACGCAGAAATCCCCGGCGGAGAGGGAAGAATTTTGCGGCGAGCCGTGGCGAAAGTTTACTTTCAGACACGGATAGACGCAAAAGCTTTGAACAAGGTGCCAGCGGCAGCTTGTGGGGATTACGAAGCAATCCCCGGCGGAGAGGTGCCAGCGGCAGCTTGTGGGGATTACGCAGAAATCCCCGGCGGAGAAGAAAATCAAAATTTAACTGTTTAAAAATAAAACAAAATCTCATGAAAAAACTTTTTGCAACCTTTACGGTAATCGCAATGCTGGCGTTTGGCGGTGTTGCTTTCGCTCAAGAGGCTCCCGCTGCTCCTGAGGCAGCTGCTGAAGAGCAAGTTGTTGATCAACCCGAAGCTGCTCCTGTAGAGGAAGTAGCCGCTCCCGCTGAGGAAGCTACAGGTCTTGTAGCTCTTCACAAGACTCTGAAGACGAAGTTCATCGAAGGTGGTGCAGGCTTCATGGCTCTGACCCTGATCACTCTCGTATTCGGTTTGGCTCTCTGCATCGAGCGTATTATGTATCTGTCACTTAGCAAGACCAACACCAAAGTGCTGCTCGCTAAGATTGAGGAAGCTCTGAACACCAAGGGTATTGACGCAGCTCTCGAGGTTTGCCGCGATACGCGCGGTCCTGTAGCAAGTATCTTCTACCAGGGTCTGAGCCGTTACGGCGAGGGTATTGACGTAGTTGAGAAAACCGTTGCCAGCTACGGCGGCGTTCAACTCGGTCTCTTGGAGAAAAACCTCTCTTGGATTTCGCTGTTCATCGCTATCGCACCGTCTCTCGGATTCTTGGGTACGATCATCGGTATGATCGAGGCCTTCGATAAGATCCAGCAAGTTGGTGATATCTCGGCTACCGTTGTTGCCGGTGGTATCAAGGTCGCTCTGTTGACAACCCTTCTCGGTTTGATCATCGCCGTTATTCTCCAATTGTTCTACAACTACATCCTCAGCCTCATCGAGGGTCTGGTTAACGAGATGGAAGACAGCTCGATTAGCCTGCTTGACATCGTTGTTGCTTACGACAAGAAACAGAAGAAGTAATCGGCATAACTGCTCACTATTGTTTAACTATAAAAAAGAGTAAGTTATGAAAAACTATAAAATGATTCCAAAGATTACGCTGTGGACGCTGCTCGCTTTGGGTATCGCAGTTATCGCTGCGTTCTTCCTTGGCGGCTCGAGCGGAACACTCGAGGTGGCAGGTGATTTCCTCAACGTACCTAAGTTCAGCGATTTGTTCCTGACTTGGATTTACATTCTGATCGGTTTGGCAGTTCTGCTCACATTGTGCGTGCTGGTATTCAAGCTCGCCGGTGACTTCAAGTACAATCCCAAACGTGCTATCCAAAGCCTCTGCGTAGTAGTAGGCGCTATTCTGCTCTGCGTTATCTGCTGGTTCATGGGTAGCCCCGAGGAACTGCACATCATCGGTTACGAAGGCACGGACAACGTAGGATTCTGGGCACAGCTGGCTGACGCCGTTATGTACCTCGTTTACATTCTGTTCGCCGCAACTATCGGTGCAGTTATCGCCGGTGCTTGCATTGCACGTTCACGTAAATAATAACAATGAATTACCATGGCTGACATCTCGTTCTTGCTGCTCATCTTCTTCTTGGTGACCACATCAATGGATGTCAATCAGGGTCTGACACGTCGTCTGCCTGCGCCTATCCCGCCCGATCAGAAGATCGAGGACACGGATATCAACAAGCGTAACCTGCTGGTAGTGAAGATCAACTCTGCCAACCAGCTCATGGTGCAAGGCCAGGAGATGAGCGTCAAGCAACTTAGGGAGAAAGCCAAAGAGTTCATTGCCAATGTCAACGACGACGCTAACCTGCCCAAACTCTACGAAGAGGACTTTGGCGGTGCTATAGGCGTTGTGAAGTATGCCAAAAACCACGTTATCTCCGTCCAAAACGATGTGGATACCCAGTACCAAGCATACCTCGATGTACAGAATGAACTCGTAGCGGCTTACAACGAGTTGCGTGACGAGTGCGCACACAAGTATTATCACAAGGCTTTCAACGAGCTTGATGAGGAGGACCAGAAGCTGATTCAGAAGGTTTATCCGCAGAAGATCTCCGAGGCTGAGCCGAAAAACTATGGAGGGAACTAAGTATGGCAAAGATTCGTAGAAACGAAAAACGCGAGATGCCGGCTCTGAACACTTCGTCACTGCCCGATATCATCTTCATGCTGCTGTTCTTCTTCATGTCCGTAACGTCAATGAAGGAGGTTACCTACAAGGTACAGATCCAGAACCCGTCGGCTACGGAGCTCACCAAGCTTGAGAAGAAGTCACTTGTACGATACATCTACGTAGGTACACCTACCAAGGAGTTCCAAAAGCAGTTCGGTTCAGAGACCCGTATCCAGCTTGACGACGCGTTTGCTGACAAGTCGGAGATTGCCGACTATATCATCAACGAGCGTTCCGCTATGAACGAGTCAGAGCAAGGCTTGATGACCGTCAGCATCAAGGCTGACAAAGAGACCCGAATGGGTGTCATTGCCGACATCAAGCAAGAGCTCAGAAAAGCTTATGCGCTGAAGATCAGCTACGCTGCTACCCAGCGCACGAACTACTAATCCCTACTCCACCAATAAAAAGGGCTGCCCACCGCAGTCCTTTTTATTTTGTCTGACATCTGACTTCTGACATATGATTTCTGATTTCTGACATCTGATTTCTTACAGAATGTTCAGGAACAATGTAATAATAGCTGTATTGATGATGTCGGTAAATATCGCACCGATGATCGGTACAATCAGGAAAGGTTTGACCGTATAGCGGTAATTATAGCAAACGGCACTCATGTTCGCCATCGCATTGGGCGTCGCGCCCAAGCCGAAACCACATATACCGGCACACAGCACAGCGGCATCGTAGTCGCGACCTAACATCGGGAATGCAAGGAAATACACAAACAGAATCATCATCACTACCTGCGCAGCCAGAATAACCACCAGCGGCAGAGCCAGACTCTGCAATTCCCATAGTTTGAGCGATATCATCGCTATGCCGAGGAACATCGACAAGCAGATATTGCCCACACTGACGATGCGATCCATATCCAGCAACTTGTCGGCCTTCACCCATTCGCCGTTCTCTTTGTATTTGACGAACCCTATGGTATTGCGGATGATAGCGGCTAATATCAACGCGCCGAAATAAGCGGGGAAAGTTACACCCGTCTTGGCGAGCGCCCAACTGAGCAACGTACCGCCACCCATAGCCAGCAGAATCCAATAGCTCGCCTTGGCATATTGCTGGAACTCCTGTTCGTTGGAACTCAGTCGTTTGGCTCGTCCTTCGGGTGACGCCTCGTCGCTCTCGATGCCCGCCATCGCCGGGTCGATCTCATCGTCTTTCTGCTGCATCTGTTCGTTCGTCAGGCGCTTGCGGATAATGAACTCTGACAAAGGTCCACCGACCATCGATCCGGCTATCAATCCGAAGGTGGCAGCCGCCATACCTATCGTTCCTGCCCCTTGCAGTCCCATGCCATCCAGCACCTCGGCAAATCCTCCGGCTGTACCGTGACCGCCCGTCATGGATACACTGCCTGCCGCTACACCGATGAGCGCATCAACACCCATAAGCCGTGTTATTCCCCACGGCATCAGGTTCTGCAGCGTAATGATCAGTACCAGCAACACTAACATGATTCCCAAGGTCTTGCCGCCCTGCTTGAGCACTTTCATGTTGCTCTGGAAACCCACGCTCGTAAAGAACGCCAGCATAAACACATCCCTGAGCGTGCCGTCGTACGAGATCTCTATATCGAAGATACCATACAACGCCAGACCGATCAATGAGAAGATTATTCCTCCACTCACCGGCGACGGGATGCAGAACCGCTGCAAGAAACTCACGGATCGCGTCAGTATCATGCCCACCATCAGCGCCAATGCACCGATGCCGGCGGTTTGAATCATGTTCAGTTCAACACTTGTCATATTCTCTTCCAATTAAATCTTCAATTTTCAATCTAAAATCTATACTGCACCTTCACCGTGGCAGCATGCCTGTTGACTTTCGCCGCGCTGCAGAACGAGTCGAACATGTCGTGCCAGTCAACGCCAATACTGAGGAAGTTGCCTATCTGCTTATTCACCGACAAACACCCGTACACCGGCGTGCCGTACAGTTCACGCACCGGCGATTTCGGGGTGTAATATACCACCTGCAATCCTATCTGCCATTGTCGCGGAAGATAGGCGGTTGGAGCCACGCGCAGCGATGCAAACACCTTGCTCTTGGCGATATACAGATTCGCCCCGCCAGTCAGCGTCACCCATTTCGTTCGCCAATACGCCGACGCTGCTATCTCGCCGTAGTTCTCATCGCCTTCCACGATATAGTAACTCGCTTCCGGCTGCACGGTCAGCCTTTGCCTGCTGTAGGCATAAGCGACCTTCACCTGATTGATATCCCTTTCCCTAAGCACCGTATCGGCTTGCATCGGCAGCACCAGGTACGCCGGATTCATGAATTTGCGGAAATACCCTACCTGAATCTGATGCCGACTATTCGGCACAAAGATCACACAGGCTGTCGTGTTGTTGCGCACGTCAAAACGCTTTTGCGCGGCTAACGAATCAGCCAGCCGGTAGTTGTACAGCATCACACGATGTCCCACCGTAAACCGCCACTTGGGCAGGCTGTAGGTGAATTGCAGATAGATATCGTGGTTGAACATATTCCAACTCTTGTCCGCGCCACGCTGCTTGGTCATCTGGTAATCGCCTTCCACGCCCGCCAATAGCGTCAGCCCTTTCACCGGCAGAGGTGTGTTCAGTTCCAGCACAAACATCGGCAACTGGTTGGCATATACCGGATCGCTGGCATATTGGTACCCGCCTAATACCAGCAGCTCCGTGCCCAGGTCATTGAATGTGTGGAAATACCGAGCCCTGCCCATGATCTTCTGCGAGTGCCCGTCAGGCATCGCCAGATATTGCTGGGTGAGATAGGTCAGCAGCCTGTTTCGCTCATCAAAGCGGTTGGTCATGTGCAGCGACACATACTCCTTATGCCCCTTCTGGTAGCGGTATGTCGCATTGGCGTAGAGGTCGGTGCGCTCACTGCCGTATAACACATTCACTGTGCCGTTGCCCTCCAACGCTTTGCCAAAACCGCCCTGCCCTTCCACAAATCCTTTCACCGTATCCGGCATCGCCATATTGATATCCAGCACACGCCCCATACCTACCGTACCCTTCGCCACACCCGTATTGGTGCAGACCTGGATCTTGGCTATGTCCTTGGCTTTCATCTGCGTGAGGATCAACCGCGTGTCGCCGTTCACCGGAGCGTTGTCGATGCGCAGGTTGCAGGCATCAAGCACATCCTCATAGCCCCTGATCATCAACTCCGGCATCATCTGCAGTACATCCATCAGCGATTCCTCCCCATTCAGGTCCATGCGCTGGGGATAAATCATGGTTCGGTCGGCTTTCACCTCTATGATGGGCAGACTGTCATCCGCACACACAGAGGCTACCGCGAGCCAACAAGCCATCAATATGATCATTGAACGATACATGCCGTATTTCTCCACGCAAAGTTACAAATGAGAAAAAATCGTATTTGTGCAACAAATAGAAGTTTCTCAGCAGGGATTCTTCGGTTAATTTAGGTTTATTGCTGCCGGTTGTTTGTACCTTTGGGGGGGAATCGTTGTGCAGACGGGCTGCTGCAAACGTGTTTGTGAGCAGGCTGGCTGAACAATGATTCATTGTGCGCAGCACATCAAACAACCGGCAGGGTTTATATAGGTTTATTTTCCAGATTAACACCTACAAGTTAACACTCGCATAGCCCAACTCCGCGTCGCAGACCATCCACAGGTACGAGCGCATGGTCTTCTTGCTGTTGAGCACCTTTCTGATATTTTTTTCGTGACGGAAATATAATTCTCCAAATTGTTGTGATGTCATAATTTTTGTTTTTAATTGTTGTTAATTTGCTCGCATGTTTGCGAGCGGGGTATGCTGGTATATTTGTTGTGTGCTCGCGGCGTCAGACGTGAGAATCCCGTTCTTTCCACGCGACCATCACGCGACCATCTTCCAATGACTACCCAATCATCCGCCTACATCCAATTCTTAATTTCCCAAACTCCGAACTCCCAACCTCATTACTTATAGGTTAAGAGTTCAGAGTTAAGACTATTTATTTTTCTTTTTTGCTTCTTTTTTCTTTTGTTGTTTTTCTTTCTTTAGATTCTTCCATTGCGCCGGATAACTATCCGGCTCAACGCAAAGCGTTGACTCTCATCGGTTGATAGACCTACGTAGCGACCTTCTCCACCCTTTTAGGGGGCCGGGGGGTGTCGCCAAGTAGGTGCTATCACCGGCGATCTTCCCCACTACGCCGTGATGGCTGCAAACATTTGGTCGATGACCGAAAAATCAATTGTTGTTTTCATAATTGCGAAATTTTTGTGCTCGGTCAGGTATGCGAGTGGCCACTCATTGCACGTGCGAGTCACACTTGACTTCGCGGGTTAATTTATTCTACACGGATCTTCACAGATTTTCACGGAGGGAAGAAGCTTTCCGTGCTTTTCCGTGCTTTTCCGTGTTCGTTCACTTGTCCTTCACTCTTGAAAGACGGTGCAAAGGTATAACAAAAAAAAGACATCCGCAAGAAACGGATGCCTGAATCAAATGAAAATCAAATGAAAAAAATCAATAATATGCGGCAAAATTGGACTTCTGATTTCTGACATCTAACCGCTAAACAACAGAACTCCCGTGACTGTGAAGCCACGGGAGTTCCTTGAAAAAGATTAATGGACTCAAATGATTGAGTTCTTATTCGAAGCGGATATTGGCGCGACGGTTCTGGGCACGGCCTTCACGTGTAGCGTTGTCGGCTACAGGTTCGTTCTGTCCCTTGCTCTCGCAGCGTATCTGCTCCGGCTTAACACCCTTGCCTACCATGTATGCCTTGAGTGCCTCGGCACGCTTCTTACCCCATACGCGGAGGTTCTGCTCGGCATCACCTGTGTTGTCGGTATGTCCGATGATCACGATACGCATCGTAGCATCTTCCGCCATTACCTCGCATACCTCATCGACTATTGTCTGCTCTCCTGCCTTGAACTGCAGGTCAGCGCCTCCTGTCTCGAAGTGTACGGTAACGGATTCGCCGCTCGCCTTGATGGCATTGATGCGTGCCACGCGCTCGGCGTGCGCTTTAGCTTCCGCCTCTTCGCGTGCACGTCGTTCGGCTTCCGCTTGTGCTTCGGCATCTTCACGCGCCTGACGTTCTGCATCGGCTATAGCCGCAGCTCGGGCAGCCTCCTGTTCGGCGGCTATACGGTCAGCTTCGGCTTGTGCAGCAGCCTGTTCGGCGGCCAGACGGTCGGCTTCGGCTTTCTCAGCGGCGGCTTTGGCGGCAGCCTGCTCGGCAGCCAAACGCTCAGCCTCTTCGCGGGCAAGGCGCTCTGCCTCGGCTTGTTTTTTCGTATTCGGCCAGCCGAAGTCGATAGCGATCTTCAGGCCGCAGCGCAGCAGGTTGACCTTGGCGGTCTCGTTGCTGTCAAACGTGCCGCGATAGTCGATCTTCGAAGCGTCGGCAGTGTTGACCATGATCATCTCGTCGGTCTTGGCTGCACCCAACAGGTTGGTGAAGCCATAACCGAAGCTTACCCCTACGTACAGACCCCAGTTGTCGTCAAGCGCGATGCGTGCTCCGAGGTCGGCTATGAGCGAACCGCCAACCTTCGCGCGGTTGTTGAACTTCGCGTTCTGCGTGGTTGTATAGGTGCTGAAGCCGTGCTCGGGCATATCGCTGATCACATAGCTACCGATAGCCGGGAAGACACCCGTTGTGCTGTACGAACCGCCTTTGGCGATGTATGCGCCGTGTATAGGCAGATCCAGCGACAGTCCCACGCCGCCGATGAGGGCAACGCGGTCGTTGAACGACTTGCGGAACAATGCTTCAACAGGGATGCTGAGTACACCTACGTTCTGACGCTCAACAAAGTTGCTGAAGCCTGTGGTGAGCGTATATGGGGTGTTGGGGTTACTGGGGTGAGTCAGACCCGTGGTCACCTCGTTCCAGTTGTACGTAGCATACGCGTTCGCCCAGGAGTATTGCAGTCCAACGCCCAAACCTGCCCACTGGTTGAAGAAGCGGGCATAATGGATTCCTGCATCGAAGCCCATTCCTACTTTCTGCTGACCGTTAGCGGGTTTGTAAAGCATTGTGTTAAGGCCACCGCCGAAGTTAACGCCTACGTAGTTGTCATGAGCGGCCTGCTGAGCACTGACCGAGAGGGTCAGTGCCGCAGCGGCGAACAATACTATCATTCTATTTGTTTTCATAATGATTTCCTCCTTTCATTATTGTTTCAATACTTTAACCATGATACCATCGACAGAGATCATGTAGTTACCTTGTGGATAACCGCTCATTTCAACAACTGTGTGGTCGCCCTCGAAGGTGGTGCTATTCATCTCCACGCCCATCAGGTTGACGATGCGCAGGTTGTGAACCCACTCTTCCGAGCCCTCGATGGTAACGTTCGTATTGTCGTTAACCGGGTTCGGATATGCTTTCACTTTCGCCTGCTTGTTGGTTTCAGCACCATAGAGAGTCTGCATATCTGTCTGCTCGCAGGTGTAGGTCTCTACGCCGTTCATCTTCGCCTTGACGAAGTATTCGCCGGTGAGTTTGCCCTCTACGTGGAGGTAATGACCGTTAGCCCCGCTGATCGGTTGCCATTGCTCGGATGCATCAGCACGGTGGTACCACTGGATATCCGTGAAGCACTCGCAGGTATCAACCAGAACGATGGTGTTGTCAAACAGCGGTCTGACGTACGTCTCGGGCAGGTTGACATGGAAGGTGACGCTCAGCGGCTGGCTCTCGAGCCATGCGAAGCGGCTGTCACGGAAGGTAACAGTCATCTTGTAGTCACCCGTCGGTATATCTACAGGTACGGTGATATAGATCACGCCCTCAGGACCCTTTTCGTCGAGCAGAGTCCAATCGACATCGGCAAAGCGGCTGTCTTCGAACTCGATCTTGTACTGATCCGGGTTACCGCTGTTCAGGTGGTACTTGAGACCTACGTTATCACCCTCGCAATATCCGTAAGCATATACCTCTATGCCTTCCTGTACCTAGTGAAGACCTCGGATGTCGGTTGCAGGTCGTAGTTCGCCAGCAGAGCGGCGTCGCCTGTCAGTTCGTAGAACAGGGTGATTGTCAGGTGCTCGCTTACATCTGCGCTGCTGAAGACAGCCGTGGTAACGTGAGTAAGCGGATCGTTGAGCTTGATGCCGTTGAGCGTACCTGCATTGAGTACTTCTGCACCGGTGTGACCGTCAGCGAACTTAGCCGTTTGAGCCTCTGCACCGCTGACAGATACGATCGCTTTGTTCACCGTCAGCGTACCCTCAACGAAGTTGATCTGGTAGTTGTCTGCGGTAGCGTCAACGGGCTGTATAGCGTAGGTGCCGACAGGCGAACCCGGCTGGTACGGAGTGGTGAATGCCAGACCGCTAACCACGCTCTCGTCATCGCCATTGATCCATCCGCTATAGGAAGCGGTGAAAGCAGGAGCCTCGTCGCCGTAGATCATTACCGTGTCGTTGGCGGTGACGGTCAGGACGCCCTTGAAGACAGTCAGCTTACCGTTGGTGTAGCTGATAGCGTAGTTCAGAGCCTCTGCACCGCTCGGTACGATAGCGTATTCGCCTACGTTGCTCGT
>CADBAZ010000058.1 GCA_902792835.1 uncultured Bacteroidales bacterium | reverse complement strand
AATGCATTGGCTGATGTTAATATTATTCGTCAGCGCGCCGGTATCCCTGCGGACTTTGCACCGGGTAACCTGCATGGATATGTAGATAAGCAAATGAGCGCTTCCGGCACTACATTGACGGCTGTAGAACAAATCGTTTTGGATGAGCGTCGCATGGAGTTGGCATGGGAAGGATTCCGTATGCACGATGTATATCGTAACAAGTGCGATATGGTTCGTCATTATCCGGGTGCACAACCTTGGAAGGAGCATAGATGGGATACAGAGAAACATATCGTTTATCCTATTCCTTATAACGAATGGACGGTAAGTAAAATTCCGCAGAACGATGGATATTAATCCTCATATAAAAAACAACAATCAACATTATTTATTAACCAATTAAATCATTAAACATTATGAAAGCAAATTGGAAAATCGCATTGATGTGCGTAGCAGCTATTGCATTTGTTGCATGTAACAACAAGAAAGATCCTAAAGGCGGAGGCGGCGGCGAAGAAGGTGAGTACGTTAAGCCGATTAGCGTAAGCGATAACAGCCTCGCTGATTGGGACAAGCTCCCCGCTGAATTCGTAGTTGAATCAGTATGTCCGCAAGGTGCAGCCAAGCTGGGCTTGAAGAGTGTTAAGGCTTATGCTGACAAGTACTACATCTTCCTCCAGGTAGAACCGAATCCGGAAGACATCGTTGATCTGGAGTGGGTTCCGTTCCACGTTTACATCAACACCGACAACAGCGATGCTACCGGTGGTTATGGCGACGAGTTCACAGATCCGAATGCTGATGTCCTCCTCGAGGGCGCTGTATTTGGCAATGCAGAAGCATCTTCTTTAGCAGAGGCTGCTATTGCTTGGGCTCCCGGTGTATTCAAATGGTGGGGCGAAGTTGGTGGCAGCGGTTGGCAGTGGACCGACCCGAGTGTAGAGCACTCTGCTGATGACAAGTGGGGTGCAATCATCGGTGAAGGCGAACTCCAAGGTACTACCAGCCAGTTCGTAAATGGCAAGTTTGAGATTGAAATTATGCGTGAGCTCGTTCCCGCCGAGAAGGGTTGGAGCGAGGAGCAGATTGGTCTTGGCTTCGATATCCAACAGAACTGGACTTCTGTAGGTATTCTTCCGGCGGTTAAAGCGACAGACGATAACCCCAACGGCTTGACAGCTAAGTTGATCGTTAAGATTAACAAATAATAAGTTTCCGGAACTTAGTCAAGTTTAACAAACAACACAAATTAAGCTTAATCAATGTTGATTGAAGGTATCGGTGTGGTGTCACACCGTGCACCGCACCGGTACCGTTTTTTATATCTTATCGTTATGAGAAAATTATTCCCCATAGCAATCATGGCTTTACTGCTTGCAGCATGCAACGGTAATAATGAACCTGAACCAAAAGGTACAAAAATCGTGTTCACCGAATCGGACTCTATCATTGCGAATCCTGAGCGTGGACTTTTCTCACAGTCCTATTTTGTTTCTTCCGATCTGAATGCGCATTGCAGTGCAACAGTTATGGGTAATCTGCGCAAAGGGACGAACAAAATGACGCTTTATCTGCACTCCTATTATCTGACCGATTATATGGAGAGCGATATCCCCCAAGAGTTCTTGGACCGCTTGGAGTATAACATGAATCAACTACGCGAAGGCGGCGCTAAGGTCGTACTTCGTTTCTCATATAAGAGCAGCATGGATACCAAGGATAAACCATGGAATGCAGCCCCTGAATGGATACACCGCCATATTGATCAGATTACTCCTTATCTTCAGGAGCACGCTGATGTCATTCTTTGTGTACAATGCGGTTTCTTGGGCTCCTGGGGCGAGTGGTATTACACCGACTCCGGCTATAAGATGAATCCTACCAGAGATGCGGACTTTGAGATGCGCTGGGAAGTGCTGGAACACATGTTGCGTGCCGTACCTGAATCGCGCCAAGTGGGACTGCGTATTCCCGCCTATAAAATGCGTTATCTGAAGATGCGCGGGGATTCGCTGTCATCGCCATTGACGGCTGCTGAGGCGCACAAAAACACTAATAAGGCGCGTATCTGCGGACATAATGACTGCTTCGTCTCGTCAGCTTCTGACGTAGGAACATATAACAAGGATAGCGAACGTGCATTCTGGGCAGAGGATACCAAATATACAATGATGGGTGGTGAGACTTGCGAGAAGTGCAGTTATTCCAACGGAAAACATGCTCTTTCGGAAATGGCTAAATACCACTGGACCTATTTGAACCGCGACTACCGTGAGTCGGTTACCGGCATGTGGCGCACCGATGGTACAATGGATACCATCCTTCATCGCCTCGGCTACCGCTTTGTTCTGGATAGAGCGTACATCACTCCCCAGCCGAAAGTGGGAAGCGAATTTGAGGCGAACTTCGTATTACGCAATGTTGGCTTTGCTGCTCCGGTGAACAAGCGTGATCTTGAAATGATCTTTGTAAACGTCTCCACCGGCGAGAAATTTATATTCCCGCAGAGCGAAGATCCACGTTTCTGGTTGCCGGGTGAGCATAAGTTCGTGCTTACTTGCACACTCAAGGACATGACTCCGGGACAATACAAGTGGTATCTGAATCTGCCCGACCCGTACGAGTCGCTGCATAATGATCCGCGTTACTCGATTCGTCTCGCCAACGAGAATGTTTGGGACGAGAAGACCGGATACAACTACCTGACTACGGTTACGGTGGAGTAATAGGCCGATTAGGATGATAAAGAGAACAGCATATATTGCATTGCTGCTGTCATTCACGGTGACTGTGATGGCACAGGACGATGAATTGTGGTGGGGTGTATCCGTCGGCTTGGGGCATGAACAGCCGTTTACCAACCAGCCACTGTTTGACCTCAACACCGAGGATGCCAACAATCAGTTGGCGCCGTTGTTCCTGTCGTCAGAAGGCTACTATATATGGTCAGACCAGCCATTTAACTTCACTACCAGGAACGGTCATCTGCGTCCGTCTATACCCTTGGCACCTATCCGTGTAGGCAAGAACCTGCGCGATGCGTACCTTGGCGCACAAGCAAGGTACTTTCCGTTCAACGGTCAACTGCCCGACACACTGATGTTCATTCGTCCGCAGTACAACACGTGGATTGAACTGATGTACGACCAGAACCAAGAGGCAATCCTCAAGTACGCTCATGCAGTGGTTGACAACGGATTTCCGCCAGGCGTGCTGATGATTGACGACAACTGGCAGCGCTACTACGGTGACTTCCACTTCAAGGCAGAGCAATTCCCTGACGCAAAGGCGATGATTGACGAACTACACCAATTGGGGTTCAAAGTCATGGTGTGGGTTTGTCCGTTTGTCAGTCCTGATACGCCGGAGTACCGCGACCTCGCCGCCAGCGACTACCTGCTTAAGAACCGCGACAGCAACACGGCAGCGATCCTTGACTGGTGGAACGGTCACTCGGCTTGTTACGACCTAACGAACCCCAAGGCAGCGGAGCATTTTGTCAGTCTACTCAAGCAGGCACAAGCGGAGTACGGCATTGACGGGTTTAAGTTCGATGCCGGTGACAACAATTGCTACGCCTCAGTGCAACTCCGGGCATTCGACGCGAATGCCACGAATGTGGATCACACCGCCTCGTGGGCGAAGATAGGACTGCAGTTTCCCTTCAATGAGTACCGCGCCTGCTGGAAGATGGGTGGTCAGCCGCTCGTACAGCGTCTGGGCGACAAAGACTACAGTTGGGAAGCCGTGCAGCAACTCATTCCGCAGATGTGCGTGGCAGGCTTATTAGGTTACGCCTACGCTTGCCCGGACATGATCGGCGGTGGGCAATATACAGCGTTCCTTCACGTCAATTCCGACGAGTTCAATGAGGCACTGATTGTCCGTTCGGCGCAGGTACATGCCCTGATGCCGATGATGCAGTTCTCTGTAGCGCCGTGGCGTATTCTTTCGCCGGAGAACCTCGCCATCGTACAACGAATGGCAAAGTTGCACACAGATTTCGCGCCGTACATCATGCAATATGCGCATAAAGCAGCCGAGACCGGCGAACCGATCGTACGATTGATGGAGTACCAGTTCCCGCATCAAGGCTTGGCAGAGGTGAAAGATCAGTTTATGTTAGGCGACAAGTATCTCGTGGCTCCGGTGGTTGATGACCGCTTGGAGCGCGACGTTATCCTACCTGTCGGTGTCTGGCGCGACGACCAAGGCAAACGCTATAAAGGCGGACAAAAATATCGCATTGAAGTGCCGTTGGATAGGTTACCTTACTTTGAACTGATCAAATAGACCGGCTACGCCTGAAAGAAAAAAGACCGCTGCTCTAAAAGAAAAAAGCCTAATATGTATTAGCGCTGAAAGGTAATTAGGCTTTCGACATTTTTCTTTGAGTGAGCAACGCGTAATAATCGTTCGAACGGAGTGAGATAAGAACGGTCTTTATACTAAGAATAAATAAACATGAGAATACATAATTTTAGGGAACTTGTCGCTTGGCAAAAGGCTATGCAACTCACAAAAGAGATCTATTTGTTAACTAATGCATTCCCTGCAAGCGAAAGATACGGATTAACATCGCAAATACAAAGAGCTGTTGTTTCTATACCATCTAATATAGCAGAAGGTGCAGGGAGACCCACGGAGAAAGAATTAGTACACTTCTTATCATTTGCATTAGGCTCTGCATATGAATTGGAAACAGAACTACTCCTCGCCGGAGAATTGGGCTATATAGATACGGAACAATCAAAGCATATTAATACAGAAGTTGTAGAAGTGCAAAAATTGGTGTACTCGTTAATGAAAAAGTTCAACTCCTCGGAAGGTAATTAGGCTTTTTTCTTTCAGTGAACGAAGTAAACGGTCTTTTTTCTTTCGACTAAAAAAGTATATTATGAAAGACAAACTTTGGTTAGTATTTATCCTCATTACTGTGGTAACATGGGGTGTGTGGGGAGCATTCTCGGACTTGCAGATGGATCGCGCAGGGATTCCTGAGACCGTAGTGTATATCCTTTGGGCACTGACGATGGTGCCATGTGCTATCGTGGCACTGGTAATAAACAAGGGCAAGTTCCTACATGACTGGAAGTCGGCGTTGCTTGGCTGTACGGTCGGATTGCTTGGCGCAGGCGGACAATTGGTGCTGTTCAAGGCTTTGTCTATCGGCCCGGCGTATATTATCTTCCCGTTTATCTCGATGTCGCCGGTGATTGTTATCACTCTGGCGGCTGTATTCCTGAAGGAGAAAGCCACGAAGTGGCAGATTGCCGGTATTATTGTGGCGTTGGCAGCGATCTTGCTGCTGTCCATCCAGACGGGCGGCGATGACAGTCCTGTAAGCGGCTGGCTGTGGATAGTGCTGGCTGTGCTGGTGCTGTTTGCTTGGGGTATTCAAGGTTTCTTTATGAAGTTCGCCAACAACTCGATGGATGCTGAGTCGATCTTCTGTTGGATGGCACTCAGTGGTTTAGTGCTTATACCTGTAGCATGGTTCATGAGCCCGGATGCAGCTGCATTCTTTGCCGGCGAAGAGGTGTTGGGCAAGAGCCTCGGCTGCTTTGGAATACAGATACTGAACTCTATCGGTGCACTGACACTGGTATATGCTTACCGCTACGGCAAGGCAGTTATTGTATCGCCGATGGAAGGTCTGTCGCCGATGGTGACAGTGCTGCTGTCGCTGATCATATTGAGCGTTATACCGACCCCGCTGCAGATTGCAGGTATATGCTGCGCAGCGTTCGCGATGTACGCGCTGTCGAAGTAGAATGTTAAGCCGTTAAGCTGTTAAGCTGTTAAACCGTTAAATTGTAACGATTATGCGATACAAATTACTGTTCTTGGGTTTGTTGTTCTGCGTTGCAGCCGGCAATGCAGCTCCCCGGTTGGTATATAACGGTGACACCTTGGAGTGGAACAACGACTGGGTAAAGAAGCAATGCGGCACGCTTGACATCCAAGAGAACATTATTGAGGTGTCAGGCATAGCCTGCTCGCGCGTTACACCAGGATATATCTGGATGCAGAGTGACGAAACAACGAAATACATCATCGCAACTACGGAGAAAGGCGACAAACGTGCATGCAAGGTGAAGATGTCCAAGTCGATCCGCTGGGATTGGGAAGATATGTCAGGCGGCGTATATGAAGGCAAGAACTACTTGTTCATCGGTGCGTTCGGCGACAATGACGAGACAGATGGTGAGTATAGTGTCGTTTGGTTTGAGGAGCCGGCTATCGATCCTGAAAACGCACCGGAAGTGACGGTTACGCCTAACCGGATCAAATACGTCTATCCTGACGGAAAGAAGCACAACAACGAGGCACTGATGTACGACAACCGTGAGCAGATGATCTATATCATCACCAAGGTGTATTACAACGTGTGCCAAGTGTTCAGCATTCCTTTCCGCACGGACTATGGCGATGAACAGCAGACACTGACTTACGTGTGTGACCTTGGCGTGAAATCCGATTTGGGTGAAGGCAGCAAGCCCTCGAGAGGGTTTCACTTAGTAACCGCAGCGGACATATCACCGGACGGCAAGTTTATTCTTATTAAGAACCACAACAACATTATAGCTTCCTATTGTTGGGTGCTATACTGGGAACGTCAGGATGGTGAGAGCGTTGCGGACGCCGTAAAGCGTCAGCCACAACCTATTAGAGCCTATAACACCTACGAGTGGCAAGGGGAAGCAATCTGCTGGCTGGATGACAATACCTTCTATACGACGAGTGATGCCGATGACGGCAATCCGCCTATATTCAAGTTTACGCGGAAAGAGCCTCTCGCCGTTGAAAACGTTGAGGCAGATAAAAAAGAAACGATGGAAAAACACATCGTATTGATTAACGATGCGATGTACATCCGCAGCTTTGACGGACACCTATATACCGTTGACGGCAGACGGGTACAATAGGTAAGAGCTAAGAGGTAAGAGATAAGAGTTACTGGGCTTCTGAATGTTGCTTTTCTTCCTTCTCCATTTTCGAGAGGCGATGGCGGAAGAAGATGTTAACAATCATAATGGTTACAGTGCCTAATATCGCCTCGGCGAACATCCCGAAGCCGCACAAGCCGCCAACGGCGGCGGCACACCAGACGGTAGCGGCGGTAGTCAGACCTTTGACGGAATCTCCGTCCTTGAAGATTATACCTGCACCCAGGAATCCTATACCCGACACGACCTGCGCAATGATTCGCGAGTTGTCGCCGCCGAAGATGGTGGGTGACATGAGCACGTACAGGGTAGTGCCGATGGCAATAAGGGTGATGGTTCGTGTACCAACTACCTTGCCGTGAAATTCGCGTTCTATACCTATCAGGTAGCCCAAGATAAAGGCTATTCCGATCTTTGAGATGACACCAACCCAATCGGTGTTGATGAAGTTCTGGATGATTTCGTTCATAACTTATTTGACTTTATAGAGTAAGGAGTAAAGACTTTAATGTTATTACTCTCCCCAGTCGGCACGATCGAGTTGGCGGAACTGGATGGCTTGCAGCAGTTGGGAAGTAGTAAGTATATTCGTGAGAGGCTGGTCGGGATGTGTTGCGGCATCGAGATCAGCGATGGTACGTGCGACTTTGAGAATGCGATCGTAGGCACGCGCCGACAAGCCATAGAGCTCCATTGCCGCGCGCAGGTGTTGCTCGGCTTGTGCGTCGGGTTGGCAATACTGACGCACCATGCTTGGTGTCATCTGCGCGTTGCAGTGAATGTTTGTGCCGCGGAAACGCTCTGTCTGGATGGCGCGCGCTTTGCGTACGCGCTCACGGATAGCGGCTGAGGGCTCGCCATCGGCTTTCTGACGCAGGTCATCGTAACCGACTGCGTCGATGTGGCACTGGATGTCGATTCGATCCAGAAGGGGACCGCTGATGCGGCTCATATAACGATGACGTTGAGCGGGAGTACATGTACACGGGTGCTTGAGGTCGCCGTAATGTCCGCAAGGACAAGGGTTCATGGCTGCCACTAACATAAAGTGGGCAGGGTAATCGACCGAGAGTTTATTGCGCGCCACGGTTATATGTCCGTCTTCGAGGGGTTGACGAAGGACTTCAAGGGCTGTGCGCTTGAACTCAGCCAACTCGTCGAGGAAGAGTACACCGTTGTGCGCGAGGCTGACCTCACCGGGTTGCGGGTTGCCGCCGCCGACGAGAGTGACGTCGGTGATGGTGTGGTGGGGTGAGCGGAAAGGACGCTGGACGATAAGGGATGTGAGACCGCTGTCGCTGTGGGAAGTGAGACCGCTATCGCCGTGAGAAGTGGGATTGATACGCTGTTGGACTGTCTTGCGCAGTTTGCCGGAAACAGAGTAGATCTTGGTTGTTTCGAGGGCTTCGCTCAGAGTCATCGCGGGAAGGATGGTAGGAATACGTTTCGCCATCATCGACTTGCCGGCTCCCGGAGGGCCGATCATGATGATATTATGTCCGCCTGCGGCGGCGATTTCGATAGCACGGCGCACCTCTTGTTGTCCGCGTACCTCGGCAAAGTCGATGTCCGAAGGGAAAGCGTAGGTGCTGAGCAACTGATCGACATCCACGTGGGTTGGCTCAGCGGGCTGTGTGCCGTTCAGAAATCCGATTACATCCGTCAGGCACTCAAATCCATAAACTTCGATGCCATCCACCACAGCGGCTTCGTTGGCGTTTTCGGCGGGAAGGATGACTCCACGGAAGCCATTGTTCTTGGCAGCCAAAGCAATAGGCAGGCAGCCGTGTACGGGACGAAGATGTCCGTCAAGGGATAGTTCGCCTAAGATCAGGAACTCAGAGAGAAGACGACTCTGCACCTGTTCGGTGGCTGCGAGTTGTCCGATAGCGAGTGTGAGGTCAAACGCTGCACCTTCCTTCTTGAGGTCGGCAGGCGACATGTTGATGGTGTATTGACGCTGCGGCTGACGAATACCGGATACCAGGATGGCGGACAAGATGCGGTCATGACTCTCTTTGACGGCTGCATCAGGCAATCCGACCAAGGTGAAGTCGTACCCCGGAGTAGCGTGCACTTCCACGGTAACAATGACGGCATCAATGCCGACCGATGTAGCGGAATAGGTGTTAATCAGCATAAGCCTTGACGATGTGGGTTACGAGGTGGTGACGGACTATATCCTGTTGGTTGAACTGCACGATCTGAATGCCCTTGATGTCTTGCAGACGCGCCATGGCGTCACTTAGACCGGAACGTTGTGAGGTCGGCAGGTCTATCTGCGTGAGGTCGCCGGTGACGATCATCTTGCTGCCCAAACCCATTCGGGTGAGGAACATCTTGAGTTGCAGAACCGTGGCGTTTTGTGCCTC
Organism: uncultured Bacteroidales bacterium; assembly: GCA_902792835.1. Lineage (GTDB taxonomy): Bacteria > Bacteroidota > Bacteroidia > Bacteroidales > Paludibacteraceae > Colicola. The sequence continues at coordinate 11,330 of CADBAZ010000058.1, read as the reverse complement.
ATCGAGGATGACCACGGCGTCGGAGAGTGTGCGACCACGCATAAAGGCAAGCGGAGCAATCTGAATCGTGCCGCGCTCCATGTACTCTTGGAGTTTGGTGGCAGGGAGCATATCTTGCAAAGCATCGTAGAGCGGTTGCAGATAAGGATCGATCTTCTCTTTCATGTCACCCGGGAGGAAACCGAGTTTCTCACCAGCCTCAACAGCCGGGCGCGAGAGAATGATACGTCTGACCTCTTTGTTCTTGAGTGCGCGCACGGCAAGGGCGATAGCGGTGTAAGTCTTACCCGAACCTGCAGGGCCGACGGCAAAGAGCAGATCGTTGGTTTGGAAGCCTTCGACGAGTTTGCGCTGGTTGACCGAACGGGCGAGGATAGGTTTGCCGCCAACGCCGTGCAGAATCAGATGTTCGTGGGCGACGGCGTCCGGCGAAGAGCCATGAATGAGATCGAGGATGGTTGCTTCGTTGAGCGAGCCACGCTGCAAACATGCTTGTTCACAACGCTCGACGACCGTCTGGAAACGCTTGATTGCCTCCTCGGAGCCAATGACCTTGAGTTTATACCCTCGCGCCACAACACGCACCCCCGGGTGCTGGTTGCACAGGCAGAGGATGTTCGCATTGTTTACGCCGTAGAATGCGGCGGTGTCGATGGCTTCGTTCAGAGTGATAACTGATTCCATGAGGGTATATGATCTAAAAAGGTTATTTGTTTATCGGTGTCAATATGTGCTACGACTGTTTGTTTGCCGTTGGCGAGGATGAGGTACGGGGCGTGGACTGTGGTGTTATACACCGCTGCCTGATCAAGCACTTCGGTTGTGAGGGCAACATGTTCGGCTTTGAACTCAAGGAGCATGAGCGGTTGCAAGTTCTTGGCATAAACGACTGCGTCACAACGTTTGTCCACGCCGGCGCCCACGGCTATCGGCACTTCCACACCGATGAGCGACTGCGGGTAGCCGAATTGTTCTACCAGTTGGCGCAAGAATACCTGCCGGATTATTTCCTCCGGTTTGGCGGCTACATACTTGCGCCTGAACGGGCAGAACAATTGCTCCATAATGTTTATTTCAAATAATTGTCCTTGAGCGAGCAAGTGCGGTTAAGCACAAGATGCTCAGCTGTAGTGTCGGGATCGACAACAAAGTAACCTTGCTTGAGCAACTGGTAGTGGTTCTCTTGCTCTACGCCATCGACGAAGACAGGCGCATGCAGTTCGCTGCGGAGCGAACCCTCGACCTTGATGTTCTTGACGATGAGGCTTTCGGGGTTGAGCAGGTCGCGGAAGTCACCTTCCTCGGCGCTCGGGTTCTCGCAGGCGAACAAGCGGTCGTAAAGGCGTGCCTCGGCATCGAGAGCTGTGTTGCATTCTACCCAGTTGATGGTAGCTTTCGTCTTGCGGTTGCCGCCTTATAAACGGTCGTGATGTTACCTTCGGCATCCTTGTCGCAGCCTGTGGCCTGGATGATATACGAGGCCTTGAGTCGCACCTCGCGACCGCCCGGGCTGAGGCGGTAGAACTTGTTGTCTGCCTGCTCGAGGAAGTCGCCGCGTTCGATGAAGAGTTCGCGACCGAAGCGTACCTCGCGTGTGCCGAGTTCCTCATGACCGTCGATGTTCTCGGCGATGATGGTTTCGCCCTCGCCTTCGTAGTTGGTGATGACGAGTTTGACAGGATCGAAGATGGCGCACACACGCGGAGCAGTTTCCTTGAGGTCTTCGCGGATAGTGTGTTCGAGCAAGCCGACATCAATCATGCCTTCGACCTTGGTGTAGCCTATCTTGTCCATGAACTCGCGGATGGACGAAGCTGTATAACCGCGGCGACGCAGACCGCAGACGGTCGGCATGCGCGGATCGTCCCAACCGGCAACCAGACCCTCTTTGACGAGTTGGAGCATCTTACGCTTGGACATCACGGTGTAGGTGATGTTCAGTCGGTTGAACTCATATTGATGCGGACGGTAATCAGGTCCGTAAGGCGACAAGCCTGCGAAGTTCTCACCGGCGAACTGATCGATAAAATAGTCGTAGAGCGGACGGTGTACAACGAACTCGAGCGTGCAGATCGAGTGCGTCACGCCCTCGAAGTAGTCACTCTGACCGTGTGCGAAATCGTACATCGGGTAGACGTTCCACTTGCGTCCGGTGCGGTGATGCGGGTGCGAAGTGATGATACGATACATGATCGGATCGCGGAAATGCATGTTCGGGTTTGCCATGTCGATCTTGGCACGCAATACCATCTTGCCTTCCTCAATATCGCCGTTCTGCATGGCTTGGAAGAGGCGCAGGTTTTCCTCTACGGGACGATCACGGTAGGGCGATGCTACACCGGCTTCGGTCGGCGTACCTTTCTGCTCGGCGATCTGCTCGGCAGTCTGCTCGTCCACGTAGGCTTTACCCTCGCGGATGAAACGGATAGCGAGGTCGTAGAGCTGGTCGAAGTAATCCGAGGCGTAGTAGATCTGTCCCCACTTGAAGCCCAACCAGCGGATATCGCGCTCGATGGAGTCCACGTATTCAGTATCTTCTTTGGCAGGGTTGGTATCGTCAAAACGAAGGTTACAAACACCGTTGTACTTCTCAGCGATGCCGAAATCCATGCAGATAGCCTTGACGTGTCCGATATGCAGGTAGCCGTTCGGCTCGGGCGGGAAACGTGTCTGAATACGTCCGTCGTTCTTACCTTCTGCCAAATCGTTCTCAACGATCTGTTCAATAAAATTCAAGCTGCGTTCTTCCATATTTTTGTTTGTTTAAATTCCGGTAAAAGTATGACAATGCACCGACAATGGATCGATAATGCCCCGATAATGACCCGATTTAGTCGTACGTTTTTACTACATTGTTCCGCGAATCACTCCGCGCGGCGAGGAGGTAATGAAATCCACTATTGCGTCACGTTCGGGCGACTGCGGCAGGGTGTCGTTGATCTGCTGCAGAGCCTGCGAGACGTTCAGACCGGACATGTAAATGAGCCGGTAGGTGTCCTGGATGGCGGCGATCTGCTCGCGCGTGAAACCTCGGCGGTTCAGTCCTACGCTGTTGATACCACAGAACGAAACGGGTTCGCGTGCGGCGATAACGTAGGGAGGTATATCTTTGTTGACCTTCGTGCCGCCCTGCGTCATCGAGTGAGCACCCACATGCGTGAACTGATGTACGAGCGAGCCTCCACCAAAGATGGCGTAGTCATCGACAACTACCTCACCTGCCAGCTGGGTGCAGTTGGACATAATGATGTGATCGTGCAGCAGACAGTCGTGCGCCACGTGGGAGTAAGCCATAATCAGGCAGTGGTTGCCCACAATGGTTTTGCCTTTGGAGGCAGTGCCGCGATGAATGGTTGCACATTCGCGGATAACTGTGTTGTTGCCGATGATGGCGAGCGTTTCTTCGCCGCGGAACTTCAAGTCTTGCGGGATAGCGCTCACCACAGCCGAGGGAAAGACCGTACAATCGTCACCTATACGTGCGCCGTACAGGACAGATGCGTTTGCCATGATCCTGGTGCGTGCACCGATGACAACGTTGGCTTCGATATATGCGAACGGACCTATTTCTGCTGTCGGATCAATGACGGCTGAGGGGTCAACACTGGCTAAAGGACTTATCATAATAAATTAAAAATTAAAAATGCAAAATTAAAAATTATAATTGCTTTGGGTAGATTTTGTTGCGGAGTTGGCGGGCACAGGAGGTATTGAAGGTGTGTCCAGGTTTCTCGGCTATGATGCGCGCCTGCAAGCGGCAACCCACCAACGCAAGATCGCCTATAACATCCAACAACTTGTGGCGCGCCGGTTCGTTGTGGAAGTGAATCGGCGAGAGGTAACCGAGCTTGGTTGCATCCAGCCGCGGCTGTCCGAGTTTGTCGGTCAGGTAGTCCAGCCCCTCTTGCGACATCGGCGTTTCGTAGATGACGAGCGCGTTCTTGAGGTCACCGCCTTTGATGAGTCCCGCACGCAACAGCGGCTCTATCTCGCGCACGAAACAGAACGTACGGGCAGCGGCAATCTCTTTAGTGTAATCGCTGAGGTTGGCGAGTTCGGCACGCTGCGATTGCAACAATTGCGAGGGATAACTGACGTGCACCTCGACCTGATAGCTGTCGCTTGGCAGCAGTTGCAGGCGATTGCCGTGCTCGGAGATATACTCTATCGGTTCCGTCACCTTATACACTTCGGCTTCGGCTTGTTGCTCGATGATACCTACTTCGTTGATGGCTTTGATGTAGGGCATCGCACTGCCGTCCAGGATCGGCAGTTCTGCGCCGTCGACCGTAATCAGGCAGTTGTCAATGCCCATGGCATAGAGGGCAGACAGTGCGTGTTCTACGGTCGATATACGCCAACTGCCATGCTCAAGCACCGTGCCGCGTTCGGTAGCCGACACATAGTCGGCGTAGGCGTGGTGCGTGGGCTGATCGGGCAGGTCGCTACGGCACAAACGAATACCGTAGTTCTCCGCCGCCGGAGCAAATGTGGCGTGGAGATAGATGCCTGTATGTAAACCTTTGCCTTCCACAGAGAAGGGGCGGGCTAATGTATGCTGTTTCATTTGTCGCGAGTGAGTTGGTTGAGTTGGCGTTGGATCTCCGGCAGGTTTTTGAACACCACAGACGAACGCCGCCAGTTCATAGCATCAATAGCCGGCGAGCCCTGATACTGTCCGGCTTGACGGATAGAACTTGCTACGCCTGTCTGTGCGCCGCAGACCACATTGTCCGCCACCGTCAGGCGGTTGGCTACGCCTACCTGCCCGGCAAGGATGCAATGCTTGCCGACGGTTGTCGAACCGGCTATACCGACCTGTGCGCAGAGGAACGTCGAGTCGCCGACCTGGACGTTGTGTGCCACTTGCACGAGGTTGTCGATCTTAGCGTTTTTCTTGACGCGCGTTTCGCCCATCATAGCGCGGTCGATAGTGGTGTTCGCACCTATTTCTACGTCATCCTCGATGACTACCGTACCGATCTGAGGGATCTTGCGGTTCACGCCTTCGGCATCGGGCTCGAAGCCAAAACCGTCCGCACCGATCACACAACCGGAGTGGATGATACAATCCTTGCCGATGGTGCAATGATCATAGATCTTCACGCCGGAGTAGATGATCGTGTTGTCGTCTATTTGGGTGTAGTCGCCGATGAAGGTCTGCGGGTAGATCTGTACGCCTTTGCCTATCTTTACGCCTTTACCTATATATGCAAACGCACCGACGTACGCATCTTCGGGGATTGCGACTCCCTCGGCAACGAACGAAGGTTGCTCTATGCCCTGCCTACGTGGACGAAGGAACTCCGCCACGCCTTGCAGCAGTTGTCCCATAGCCTGGCGGGCGTTGGGCACGAGGATAAGCGTGGCAGCGGTTGTGAGCGAGGGATCGTACAAGTCGCGGGTAAGCAGCACGACCGACGCTTTGGTGCTTGCCAATGCCGGCAGAAATCGCTGGTCGGTGACGTAGGAAAGCGTGCCTGCTATACCCTGCTCTATCGGGCTGACATCATGAATCTGCACGTCAGGCGAACCGATGATCTCGCCGGAAACGAAGGCTGCTATTTGTTGAGCGGTGAATTGCATAAGATTAGAGATAATAGAACAAGTATAACTTCTGCGGCTTGTAGGTGAGTGTCTGCAGATTGAGCATGTCAGACGCATCAGCGATGTTACGCACCGTGCCGTCGTTGTAGAGTATATCTATGCTGTCGTCCTTTTCGCTGTAGGTGTTCGAGGTGGATATATGCTCCTCAAAGAAGTACTCTGCCTCGCTGCGCGAAATACCGAAGCGTATGGCGTATTGCTGTTGCAGTTGTTCGCGTTCCTGAGGACTGAGCGGCTGTTGCAAGAGTCTGCCTTTGAACAGCCGGCGGTTGACGAACGCTTCCGCCAAGAGCCTCAGCGTGGTATCCGGATGAGTCTGCCAGGCTTTGATGGCGGACAGGATATCCGAGTCGTCAAGCAGGGCGTATTGGTTGAGGGCGTAACTGTCATGCGCGAACATCTCGCCGGTGATATGCTGATACAAGAAGTAATGCAGAGCCGGTGCGCAGAACAGCTCAACACCTTGGTGCGCGAGTTGCTTGGCGCGATCAAGGATCTTGATGAGCAGCTGTTCGGCAGCTACGCTCGTCTTGTGCAGATACACCTGCCAGTACATCAAGCGGCGGGCAATGAGGAACTTCTCCACCGAATAGATGCCTTTCGCCTCAATCACCAGATGGTCATCCACAACGTTGAGCATCTTTATCAGTCGCGCCGACGCCACACTGCCTTCCGTCACGCCCGTAAAGAACGAGTCGCGGCAGAGGTAGTCCATCCGATCCATGTCGAATTGCGAGGAGATGAGTTGGTGGAGGAAATGTTTGGGATATTGATTGCGGAAGATAGCGATAGCTGTGTCCAGCGCGCCGTTCATCTCGCGGTTGATGGCTTCCATCATCAGCAGCGACACTTCTTCGTGGGTTATACCCTCGATGAGCGTGTGTTCCATCACGTGCGAGAACGGCGCATGCCCGAGGTCGTGAAGCAGAATGGCAACCATAGCGCCGTCGGCTTCCGCCTGCGATATTTCGATGCCTTTCTGGCGCAGCGATGCGATGGCGTCACTCATCAAGTGCATCGCTCCGATGGAGTGCAAAAAGCGGCTGTGCTGTGCGCCCGGATAAACGACATACGACAACCCAAGCTGTCGTATGCGGTTCAGACGTTGCACGTAAGGATGTTGCAATACGTCATAAATAAACTCATTCGGTATAGAGATAAACCCGAATACCGGATCGTTGATGATCTTGCGTTTGTTCGCCATAGGCTTATCCCAAATACGTGCGTAGCACTTTGCTGCGCGAGTTCTGCGCAAGGTTGTGCAGGGCTTTTTCCTTAATCTGGCGCACGCGCTCACGTGTCAAACCTTCCTCTACACCTATCTCCTCCAGCGTCTTCTCCTGAATGCCGGTGCCCACGCCGAAGAACTTACGGATGATCCGTTGCTCGCGGTCGCTGAGGGTAGCCAGCGCGCGATCAATCTCCTGGGTGAGCGATTCGCTGATCAGCCCGCGGTCGGCACGCGGAGAGTCCTGATTTTCCATCACGTCAATCAGGCTGTTGTCCTCGCCGTCCACAAACGGCGCATCCATGCTGACGTGACGCCCCTGCATACGCAGCACCTCGGCAATCTTGTCGATAGGCATCTCCAGCTCTTCCGCCAACTCCTCGGCTGACGGACGGCGCTCAAACTCCTGCTCGAAGCGCGAGTAGGCTTTCTGGATCTTGTTGAGCGAACCTACCTGGTTCAGCGGCAGACGCACGATACGAGCCTGCTCGGCGAGAGCCTGCAGAATCGACTGACGAATCCACCAAACGGCGTAGGAGATAAACTTGAAACCACGTGTCTCATCGAACTTCTCGGCGGCTTTGATCAGTCCGACGTTTCCTTCGTTGATAAGGTCAGGCAGGCTTAATCCTTGGTTCTGATATTGTTTTGCCACCGAAACGACGAATCGCAGGTTGGCGTTCACCAGCCGCTCTCTTGCTGCCATGTCGCCGTTGCGGATTCGTCCCGCCAGTTCGACTTCCTCTTCAACGGAGATCAGGTCTTCGCGGCCAATTTCCTGAAGGAATTTGTCAAGCGACTGCGACTCACGGTTGGTAATGGATTTGGTAATTTTTAATTGACGCATATATCTTTTTACAATGTTCTTTGTAAGGCCGGGATTTCTTCGTAATCCCATGGCTGCTTGCAAGCAATCAGCCCAAACAATCTGCCCGCTTTGGTCTTACAAGCGAGCTTGACGCCCAAACCGCTCCGATTGTTTGTGATTCGGCCGGGATTCGAACCCGGGACCCACAGCTTAGAAGGCTGTTGCTCTATCCAGCTGAGCTACCGAACCCCTGAATTAAAGAAGAGCTTCTACCAGCGGTTGCAATCTCGGCTTCGGCGTGTAACCTACGTTGCGGTTAACCAGCTCACCGTTCTTAAAGAACAGGATCGTCGGAATATTCATTATACCGAACGCCTCGCAGGTCTCCGGATTCTCATCCACATTCAACTTGCCGATGATTGCCCGGCCCTCGTAGTCGGCAGCCATCTCGTCAATCACGGGGTGCATCATTTTGCACGGACCGCACCACGGAGCCCAGCAATCAACCACTACAGGTTTGCCCTCTGCCAGCAAACTCTTCAAATTCGCATCAGTAATTTCACGTACCATATTCTTGCTATTTTAATTTTCAATGATAATATTCGGCATATTCACCTTAAAAATAGTAACAAAAATCGTGCCCAAGAGCATATTTCGCCCGAAAAACAAATATATCGTCAACTGCTCATGTCAAACTGCACCTATTCGTACTCCGTGGTGTCAGTTATGCCGGCTTCGCGGAGTGCTTGCTGACGTTCCTGACAGGTGCCACACTTGCCGCAATGCTTCTCGCCGCCCTTGTAGCAACTCCACGTCTTGCCGTAATCGATGCCCAGCTGTTTGCCACGACGAGCAATGTCGGTCTTCGTCCAGTGGGTGTAGGGCGTAAAGAGTTCTACGCCGTTGTATGTACCTTCGCGTACAGCGCCTGCCATAGCAGCAACGAAGTCCGGGCGGCAGTCGGGGTAGATAGCGTGATCGCCGCTATGGTTTGCCATCAGGATACGACTCAGTCCGCGATCCTCTGCCATGCCGGCTGCCACCGACAGCATGATACCGTTGCGGAAAGGTACAACCGTCGAGCGCATATTCACGTCGTCGTATTTGCCTTCGGGGATATCCGCCGCACCGGACAGTAGCGACGAGTGGAAGTACTGCTTGATGAACTCCAGCGGGATAATGATGTGCTCGATGCCCAGCCGCTCGCAATGATAGGCTGCCATCGGCAACTCTTTGGCGTTATGGTTGCTGCCATAGTCAAAACTGAGTGCCACGGCTATGCGGTCGGCAAAGTCGTAAAGCATGGTTACCGAATCCATGCCGCCGGAAAGGATGATGATACTGTCTTTCAAAATGCAAAATAATAATTAAAAATTAAGAATTAGCGGACATACGGAGAGCGGTAGCGCATTGTTCACGCAGACGTTGTGCACGGAGTTCCTGGTGGTCGGCATCGGCGTAGTTAGCAAACGGATAGATCCGTATACCGCCACGCGGAGTGAACAGCCCCGTCACCTCGATGTACTTGGGATCCATGAGCTTGATCAGATCCTTCATGATAATGTTCACGCAATCCTCATGGAAGTCGCCATGGTTGCGGAACGAGAACAGATAGAGTTTCAGCGACTTGCTCTCCACCATTCGTTCGCGCGGGATGTACGAGATAACGATCGTGGCGTAGTCCGGCTGACCCGTCAGCGGGCAGAGCGTAGTGAACTCCGGACAATGGAATGTGACCAGGTACTCGTTGTCGGGGTGTTTGTTCACAAACGCTTCGAGGATCTCGGGAGCATAAGTGGTCGGGATAGCGGCACGTTTGTTGCCAAGCAGGCTCACGCCTTGCAGTTCTTCTTGGGTACGCATAAATTTATTTACAATTTAGTCATTTACAATTTACGATTTGTGTTCAGGTCTGCGGAAGTGTCGCGGCTTGCTCGAATGTCTTCCCTTGCGCCGGTGTCCGTCGGCAGGCTGCGCATACAGGCTATTATCCGGCGCATCGCCGAGTGCGGAGGGTAGTGTCAGCCGCTGGATGTCTTTCTTCAGGAACCGTTCGATCTTGCTCCAGTAGCGTGCATCTTCGGGCGTGACGAGGGTGATTGCCTCGCCTTTGTTCTCGGCGCGCGCCGTACGGCCTATACGGTGAACGTAGTCCTCGGCATCGCGCGGCACGTCGAAGTTAATCACGAGCGGTATATCGTCCACATCGATCCCCCGCGCCACGATGTCCGTAGCCACGAGCACATCGACTTTGTTGTTGCGGAAGTCCAGCATCACCTCGTCCCGCTGTTTTTGCTCCAGGTCGCTGTGCATGGCGCGGGCGTTCAGTCCCTGGCGGCTGAGCAGAACAGTCAGTTCTTTCACGCGTTGTTTCTTGCCGGCAAACAGGATCACCTTGCTAAGACGCTGCTCTTTAAGAAGCCCGATGATGAACGGTATCTTCTGCGCCTCGTAGCAGCACAGCGCCCGCTGTGCGATGCTCTCCGGCGGACGTGCGATAGCTATCTTCACCTCGGCGGGGTTGCGCATGATTTTCTTCGCCATACGGCGGATGTTTTCCGGCATCGTGGCGGAGAACAGGATCGTCTGACGCTCCCCGGGCAACTGCTCCACAATCTTCATAATGTCGTCGTAGAATCCCATGTCGAGCATCCGGTCGGCTTCATCCAGAATGAAGTACTTCACGCCCGAGAAGTCTATGTCCAGGATGTTCATGTGGCTGAGCAGCCGTCCCGGAGTAGCGATTACGATGTCCGCGCCGGTCTTCAGTCCATTGGCTTGCGTCGAGAAGTTCCCGCCGTCGTTGCCGCCATATACGGCTACGGACGAGAACGGCACATAATAGCCGAAGCCCTCCATCTGCTGGTCGATCTGCTGAGCGAGTTCGCGCGTGGGTGCCATGATGATCGCATTGAGTTTGTTCGGGTCGTGGTTATCGTACTGCAGGTTAGTCAGCAACGGCAGGATATACGCTGCCGTCTTGCCCGTGCCCGTCTGCGCACAACTGATCACATCCCTGCCCTCAAGGATGATCGGTATCGTTTGTTCCTGAACGGGCGTGCAGGTATCAAAATGCATGTCCCACAACGCATCCAGCACCTCGTCAGAAAGCGGTAGTTCGTCAAAATACATGTTTCATTTTCTAAATCGCTCGCAAAGTTACGAATAATTTTTGATATTTGCAAATTTTCCATACTTTTTTCATTTTTTTTACCCTCAGATTTGCAAATGTGGGATTTTTTTTGTACCTTTGCGCCAAATGACGCAAACAAGAACAACAATGAGATTCAAGATCAACCTGCAGCCGTTCTTAACCAAAGCGAAACTGTTCATACAGTCGCAATGGCAGTCGTTTAGAGCATGGCAGCAGCAGCCGATCATTTACCGTTTGGACGAGAGCGAACATGTGTGCAACAACTGCGGGCATACGTTTACCGGCAATTATTGTCCCGTTTGCTCGCAATCCGCCCGTGACGGTCGCATCAGCTGGATGGCTATATGGCAGGGCATAGGTCAGTTATGGGGCGTAGATTCACGTTCCGGGCTATACACGCTTTGGCAACTGCTCTGGCGTCCCGGATACCTCGTGCGGGACTTTATAAGCGGCAAACGGCAGGTCAGTTACCCGCCGGTCAAACTGCTGTTCATCTTGGCGGCAGTAGTGGCGCTGATCCGGTATTTCTTTCC
>CADBAZ010000057.1 GCA_902792835.1 uncultured Bacteroidales bacterium | reverse complement strand
GACATCGTCTTGCAGCTGCTCGTACATGTCGTGCAGACGCTTGTAATATTCAAGGTCGTCGTCCTGGATCTGGGTGTTGAGATGCCAGGTGTAGGACTTGGGGCGTTGCACGCGGATCTTGAATCCGTTGTACTCGATGATGCCGGTGAACGTACGGGGTAATCCGCGTTGGCGGATGAGTTCGCGCACGGCTTGTTCTACTTGCGGGCGCAGAGCGTCGATGGTAGCGTCGTTCTCGTTGGCTGCCGTGATGGCTGCAAACATTTGGTCGATGACCGAAAAATCAATTGTTGTTTTCATAAAGCATCGTTTTCCGGAGGGTTAAGATCCTCAACGCGAGGTGTCATGTTCCGAAAAACGATGCAAAGGTAGAGAAAAGATAAAGGAGTGCCTAATGTGCCTAAAGTTCTTATTTAAATAGGAATCAACAAAAAATGGGCAATCCTTTCGGAAAGCCCATTATTACGAGGGAAACGGGGAATAAAAAAAGTAGAATAGTTCCTAAAATTCCTAATTATTCATGGAAACAGAAATCTAAATCATCATAGATTTGATGGTCTTTTTTACCTTTGTTGATGATATTGCAGATCTTGGTTGAGAATGCTTTTGGGAGTACGGCACACTCTAATCCGCATTGCTCTGTAAAAAATCGGTATATAGCCGCACCTTGTGGTTCATCGCCTACCCATTTTCTTTCGTTCCAGCGATACCAAAAGCAAGCTACCAAGAGGTTGAGGCGGTTTTTGGACTTACAGTCGAGTTGCATGTTGCCCATTCTGTGGTCGGCGACAAACTTGCGGACACGTTCGGCTTCGGTTTTGGAGCGGAATGTGTCTTCATTGCCACGCAAGTCAGCGAACAGGTATTGTGTTTTCGGTCCGCGCTGTTTGGCGAAATCGAGTACTATGTTGTTGGTTGTGATAGGTTGTTCCTGTACTTCCTGTTCTATACCGCATTCGTTACGGAGATAATTGATGAAATAGTTATAGTAATCGAGAAATATCTGCTGTTGTTGCGGTGTAAAGAGTTTCCATAACTCCGAATCAATCGGCATTCCGCCCTTTTTGCATTCGATTTCGCACATTTTCCGCAAGACGTACATAGGGTCTTCGTCATCGAAGTTATGGTCAGTATAGTATAAGTATTTACTAAATGCAGTTATAGCTTCGGGCATATAAGCCTGTATAATTTTTTTCGCTGGATCGCATAGTAATATAGGTAAATTCTCTATTACGCACTGTTCCTCCATCCATAATGTGCCTTTTTTGATTAGTTCCTCAATCTCTTGTTTATCGCTACAATCATACTTATAAGCATTTCGATGAATGGCATCCGTTAAAGCAGCATTTATTAAGGCTGCCGCAAAACCATAGCAATAATAATCAGAATTTAAGTCTATTGCATCCTCCGGATATAAAGCCAACAAGTTGAACGCGCCATCATGTGGAACGATATGATTCAAAGGGTTTTGTGGATCTGGTATCCCTAAATAAGATAAAGAACAAAATGTATAGGACTTTTTCTGTATAGTAGAATGTAATTTATATTCATTACCTATGAAAAAGGACTCGGGATGCTCAAGAATATGAGGAACAAGTTCATATCCGAGAGGTGGATTAAGTGCAGTATCAGCATCAACATAACTATCGTTAAACACATTGGCAATGCAAGCTGCTGCAATGTCGCTACCATCAAGATTTATTCCGTTATGTGTATATGCACCGAATACTTGTTCGCGCTCTGCACTTGGCACTTGATTAATATAATCGAGAGAATACGACCAATCTTCAAGCAAGTTTTGATAAATATCTTCGCAAGTATCTGAATGATTTTCCCAATCGCTAACAAATTGCTCGGAAAAAACATATTGTACATCAATCGTCTTGTTAATAACAGCTTGGATAATAGTAGCTGCTATTCCCCGAATTTTGCCATTGAAAAGTTTGTTTACAAATTCCATTTCATATTGTTTTTGGATGAGTATTACTTCGTCAATTCTTGGTACATTTCAAATAACTTTGCCACGCACTCACTTTCGGTTGTTTTGCCGGGCGTGAATCCGTAGGCAGCCATGACGGCACGATCGTTCTCTTGGTGGGCACGGCGGAGTTCGGGTGGCATTGTAACTTCGTCGTAGAGGTCGGCAAGCGAACAATCGGGGTACTTGGCGCGGGCATCCAAGATGGCTTGGGCGGTTTGCTCAATCTTCGCCTTCTTTTCATCGCTCGGTGTCGGCCATGGAAAGTTGTTATAGACAATATCCTTGGAGTAGCGATAGTCGGATTTTAGACGCCCACATACTACTCGCATCCATGACATGTGAACGTTGGAAGTGAGGACACCGAAATGGTAGAGCGTGGCGTTGGGAATTATAAGAACGAGATTACTTGCCAATGTGTCAGGCGACATGAAGCCGATAGGCACATAGCGACGTTTTTCAGAACTAACGCTTGGAACTAATAAATAATTCCCATCGGGCATGTTTTCTACGTGGAAATGTGTTGGCTTATCAGCTAATTTGATAGTACCTGCACTTGGACTTTTGAGTCGATACTCACGTACATTCATTACGCGCTCGTAGCAATGCGGCATTGCGCGCAATTCAGCGGGAGAACAATCTCCAAGCCACAAGCAGAAACGTTTCTTGTTGTTAATAAACTCTTCTGCTCCGTACCATGGACGGAAATAGGCGGCAGACTTGGGTTCTTTGGCGATAAACTCTTGCATCTCCGATTCGGTGAAGAGATAGAAACCACCATCAATGGGCTTGTTACCGATACCTATCTCTGGCACATCGCAGAGTGGGTTGTTACGACTTTCAATCCACACATTATCTCCGTCCATAAGATAGCCGTTGATGTTGGCACATTGTTTATATGTACCATCAGGTAAGTATAGCCGCTTTGGCGCGGAGTTGCCTGTGGTAGAAAATCCTATGATGACACAATGAACGTGCGCCTTGATGTCGGCTTCCGAATCCCATCGGAAGGTGCGATAAGTAAAGTCAAATTGGATGCCGTATTGCTCGAAGAGTGGCTTCCAGAGGTTGGCAACCTGCTCGCCTTGAGTGATAGAGTTGGTGGAAACAAGCGCTGCACGAATAGCGGGATTGACAGCTATCATCTGAGCGGCTTTCAAGTACCAGCCGCAGACATAATCCATGTTCCCGAGGTTCTTCCACTTCTTGCCGAAGATCTCCAGCAGGTCATCTTTTTGTTCTTGCGCCATCAGTCGCGCTCCTACAAACGGCGGATTGCCCATGATGTAGTTGAGGTGGTCGGGTGCAATGACTTCTGACCAATCGAGGCGCAGAGCATTGCCTTCGTGGATATAGGCGTTGGTTTTGAGCGGAAGGAAATCCATTGCACGACCGGCAATAGCAGAGGTCTCTTTGAGTGTCTGGCTCTCGGCAATCCACAAGGCGGTCTTGGCGACCGTACAGGCGAAATCGTTGATCTCGATGCCGTAGAACTGCGAGATATTGACCTTGATAAGGATGTCGAACGTAAGGACATTTTCCCCGCCGAACATCGCTTGGATGACCTTGTTCTCCAGCCGACGCAACGAGAGGAAGGTTTCCGTCAAGAAGTTTCCGCTACCGCAAGCCGGATCAAAGAACGTGAGACTTGCCAGTTTGTCTTGGAAAGCTTGCAAGGCTTGTTTGCGAGGGTTGGCTTGTTTGATGTCAAGAATCTGCGCAAACTCTTTCTTTAACCCATTCAGGAACAACGGGTCAATGACCTTGTGGATGTTCTCGATAGAGGTATAGTGCATACCACCGCTGCGGCGCGTCTCGGGGTTCAATGTCGATTCAAAGACTGCACCGAAGATAGTGGGCGAAATCTCCGACCAATCGAAGTCGTCAGAGGCTTTGGCGAGGATGAGTTCTTTCATCTCGTCGGTGAAACGCGGCACAATGATCTTCTCATCGCTGAACAATCCACCGTTCACGTAGGGGAAAGCAGCGATATCCGATTCCAGATAGGGGTCGCGTTCGGCAATCGGTGTATCGAGCAGCACGAACAAGTCCATAAGCGCACGACGGAAATCGATTGCGCCGTACTTAACCAGATAGTCGTGGAATGCCGTGCGGCTGTTGAACAGACCGGCATCTTCGGCATAGAGACAGAACACCAGCCGCACGCAGAGGATATTGAGCGAACGGAGCGTTTCGGGGGAATCGGGGTCGATGTATTGCTCCAGAAGTTTGTCGTAAATACGACCGACCAGCTCGCCGGCTTTGACGCTGACTTCCATCTCGCGTTTGAGATGTTCGTTGCCTTCATCCACAAGGAATTGCAAGCGGTAGTATTCCTTTTCGAGGTTCTCGAGAAGGATCTTCTGCGGTTCGCCGTTGGGTTGCTCCATATCATATACCCAGAACTCGCGGAAGTTGCACGTCACGATCCAACGCGGACGCTGACTGTAGGGCAATTCCGCAGCATAACGCTTGGCTTGTTGGAAGGGATTGAGCGACGTGCCGTCGGATTGCTTGATAGGCGCACCGAGATCTTTGTTGAGCGATTTCTGCTCAATCATCACTTTTGTGGACGGGATGAAACCGTCAATGAACGACGTGTGGTCAAGGTGTACCTGTTGCTCATAGAGCAAGAACGAGTCCACATGCTCCACGCCGAACACCTCGGTCAGAAGCGTCGACCAAAAGATCTGGCTCTCGCCTTTCTCGTAGCCTTTACCTTTCCATCTCTCCGCAAATTCCCGTGCGGCTTTCTGTTGTTGTATCTGAGTCATATCTTACAAATTTTCGTAGTCCTTCATTCTCTTGGCATGTTCCTTTTTATGCGCAAAAAGGAACATGCCACACTATCTTCTTCATTAGTTTTCTCCTCTTCCACCTCACCTCTTCTCTCACATGGCATGTTCCCTTTTACACGCAAAAAGGAACATGCTAAATTCCTACTCACCCATTAATTCCTTATATAGATGCAGACCTTTGGCTGTCAGCTTATATGTTTGATCGGGCTTACTGGGAATATCCGGGTTGGACATGGTTACATATCCTTGATCAACTGATGGCTTGAGATAATTATATATAAAAATCCTTCTGCTATGTTGCTTCAATCCCAAATCTGCCACAATCTGCCGACGAGGTAACGAAGCCTTACCAATAACCTGAACCATCTTGCGTACTCGCAAATCAACATCCGCCCGGTCAAAAGGTCGGGATAAGCTTTCCTTATCGTTTGCTTGTCCGGCTGCAGCAAGATCCAATCGTACATGACATGCCTGCAATCCCTCGTGTACATCAATACAGTTGCTGCTTAAAATCACCTGATGCCCTGCTTTTTGCAGAGCTTCCATTATCTCCGGAACATATTTCTTGTTCCCGTTGTCTTCTCGTATAAATATCTTCATGGTATTTCAACTTCATAATCTTTCTATCATATGGCCTGTTCCTTTTTATTCACAAAAGGGAACATGCCATATACGACTGCAAAGGTACAACAAATTTAGCCCTTGAATTGGATTACCGCACTGGAAAAATGTGTCAAAAAGGTTATTGTGCCATAACCTTTTCATGCTATTTTATACGGATGGCGTGATGAAAACCCGCCATGATCCGTCGGCAGAGCCTCGTTCTATATAATGTTTATCCACTAATTGATTGACGAGTTTCTTGACAGCCGACATGTTAATACCCATTTTATGTTGCATGTCGTCCAAAGTCAGGACAGGTTCCGAAGCCATCAGCATCAACAGCTTGGCATAATTTTCTGACCGGAACTCCACTCGCTCTCCGTCGTACCACCAGAGTTTGCTGTCGTGCTCCGTCAAGAAGCAGACATCCGTATATACCTCATGTGCAACAAGATTCTTGAAATATTGCAAGAAGGGGCGTATTTCCGTTAGCGAAGCATGAGCTCCTTTGCTTGGGACGGCTCCAACAATCTGGTCGGCAGCATGCAAAGCTTCCAAATAATCACTCTTCAAACGGCTGCGAACAACAATCATCGGGTAATCATGTTTGGTCAAGATATAGTTGACAAGCAGACGTGCGATACGTCCGTTGCCATCCTCAAACGGGTGGATACGGATGTAACGGTAGTGAAACAATGCAGCCAATTCTATAGGTGAGAGTTTGCCTTCTTGCTCCGCCTTGTTATACCAATCCACGAGATCCGTCATCAGTGCAGGGGTCTCTTCAACAGACGCGTACTCAAAGCGGTCGCCATAACGAGTAATCACCGAGTTAGGACGCGTTTTGTATTGTCCGGCATGAATGGTGTAACTTGTCTGAACACCTCCCGGCAAGTTGCGATATACCGTATAATCTTCACGCAAGAGCGTCTGATGCAGTGTGCGGATGAAGTTTTGCGTCAGCGGAGTCTCTTTTACCAACGCCTCCTCGGTCATCATGCGCAAAGTCACATTACTTGCCGTCATGTCTTGCACATCCTTTACATTGGCTTCGCCTATCACTTTGCCGAACAGCAACAATATCTCCGTCTGACCATATGTGAGCGTATTGCCTTCAATATGGTTGCTGTTGTAGTTGAAGTCGATGGTAAACCTGCGACTTAACTTTGCATTATCATCCTCAGACAATGGTTGAATTTGTCTCCATGCCTCAATGGCTTTTTCTAACGTTAGGTACCTCATTGATTCACAAAATTCATAAATGTTACTTATAAAGTGGCTGCACAGCCACCATTTCGGTCACAAAATTACAACTTTTTTATGAAATTTGCAAGTTTTTGAGCGAAAAGGTGGTGTTTTTTCACCATTAAAGGTGTTTTTTGCACATCTGCATGCTAATTTTGCAGTCGGTCAACACTACAAAATATATTTGATATATGCAAATCTTTCGGCAAAAAAAACTCCCGTGGCTTCGCAGTCACGGGAGTTCATGAAAAAGATTTAATTACTCATTTGCATGAGTTTCGGTAAACGCGAAACTATCAACGTACAACCGTACCCATTACGTTGTAGATCTTGCCGTCACGGATGATCAGGAGTTGACCGTCGCGGATAACTTTTATCGTTTGTGATTTGCCATTTGCGATTTCGTCAACGCCAGTCGCTGTGGAGTCTTCCATGAAGCCGAAGCTGTAGAAGTTCAAACTACCAACCGGATACGTTACGAGTACCGTACCGGCAGCAACTGCTACTTCTACATACGGATATACAGAAACTTCGTTATCACCCTCGATTACTTTTGTAGCCTGCGACTCTTGAACGATCTCATTATACAGCTCTTTTTCGCCTTGCGTGATAACGAGATTACGATCCGTAGCACTGTTCGAACCTGTGCGAACAGCAATGCGGATTTTACCTGCCGCAGGGATATTGAGCGTGATAAAGTTCTTCGATGAGGACTTGCCACCGGTTTTCAGGCGGAAATCATACATTTTGAAATCCGCCTCGCTACCAAAGCGGCAGTGGTTCTCATCAATTGACAGTTTGTTGTCGGTGTCAGTGATGGTTACAGAGAAGTCCGTACCCAAGAGTCCAAAGGTAGCATCCGCATCAAGATCAGCGGCAGCAACAACCTCTGTAAAGATAATCTCAGCGTATTCAGCTGCGGGTTCGGGTTCAACTGCTGCAAACTCAGCCATGAAAGCTGCTTCCGCGTACATGTCGAAGGTCAGCGGGTTATCAACGGTGGGGAGAGCAACGAATTCACATTCGGCAAAGTCGCAAATAGTCTGACTTGCTTTCCAGCCGCTGAACTCATAGCCCTCGTTCGGGGTAGCAAGGAGTGTTACCTCTGCGCCCTCCGGCACGGTGAACGTACCGTCACCATTGTCAATGATGTCGCTGCCGAGGAGGTTGGTAACGGCTACCGATCCCATCGCTGCATCGTTCACATGGAGTTGCAGGGTGTAGGCAGTTACCAAAACCGGTTCGGAAGCTTCGCTACCGATAAGGCGTAACTCGCAAAGCTGCATTACATTAGCGCCCTGATTTGCAAACACTTCAAAGCGGAAATATTTGTACGAACCCGATTTATCCACAAAGAACTTGTAGTCTTTGAAACTTTGATTTTTCATAGTGACATCATTTTCCACAGTAGCGATCGTGGTCCATGCGTCATCGGCATTGAGTTTCGCTTTGAGGACCCAGTTTTTCGGGTTGCGTCCGTGCTCGCTGCCAGTGTCATTACCGGTAGTCAGAATATAACCGGTCGGATTAAGGGCTGCACTTGCCTCGAAATCTATCCACCAGCAAGACTCCGACTCGCCCGTCGGAACGCTCTTATGACCATCGTTGGTACACCATTTTGTCCAATCAGTGGAAGTGAACTTGTTATCTACCAGATTGGCATGACCTTCATTGTCAAATCCGCCTGAACCGGCCGTTGCCGTGAAGCCTGCGAAAACATCTCCCTCCGGAACCGGCTTTAAAGCAATCGTAGCCTCGATGGTTACGTCATAAGCAGGCATCGTGAAGCTATATGCACCTGTCTCAGTATTGAGCGTTGCGTCGACTTCATAAATACTACCCAACTGATCTTCTACAACCACATAGTAAGCCGAGAACGCCGTGATCTCGTAATCCTCATTCGGAGTAACGGTAACGGTTGCGCCTGCTACAGCAGAAGTTGCACTCAGCTTTACTTTATCGGCATTGGCTGTGCCTGCTTTCAGCGCTACGGCATAAGTAGGATCGGGCGCTTCACTGTCACCCACAAAGTAGAACACGATGCTTTTCACGGATTCACCCATGAAATTAGAAGCTTCTTTCACCAGGTCAACCGTTGCGGCATTGCCCGTCCACGTAACGGTAACGGGTCCATTATTCATATAATCCCAATAAAATGACCAACCACTGCCGAGATTTGCCATATCCCATCCGCCGACACCATTGGGGAACATCTCAATCTTTGTGAAGTTCTTGCCGAGGGTGTTGCTGAAGGTATAGCCGCCGGTTGCGTTCGCATGGAATTCGATGCCACTACGGCTTTCATCTCCGTAACCATACCACTGAGCATCAATCATGTCGGCATTAGCACGCAGCGTGACGCCCTCCTTCGAATAGGATTCGTAAGTGCCATAAACACTAAGGTCACTGACGTTGCTGCTGTTCCAAGTGACTTTTGCGTTCATCATCCCCACGCTTGCCGTGAGGGCGAGGAGAAATGTAAATAATTTTTTCATCATGATAAATTGTTTTATGAGCCTTGCGGCTCGGTTAATGAATATATTTTTTCTCTTTGTTTTCGACACATCGAAAAACTGGCTGCAAAGGTACAAAAAATTTTTGACATTTGCAACAATTAAGGGTACATTTTTCGCGAGCAGGATGATTTTTTTTTGTAGAAACATTTGCAAATGTCAGATTTTTTTTGTAATTTTGCAGGCGATAAGAAGGGTTAAAGGTTAATGGTGAAGGGTTAAAGGTGAACGGTTAATGGTTAAGGTGATAACAAATAAGCAAAAAATTCTTCCGATAGCGAGTGCGGTGTTTCTCGTCATAGTTATGACGGTGCAGTCCTTTGTGTCGTATAGTCGTGAGAAAGCCGATCTGATGAAGCATATGGATTATAAGATGGATGTGGCGCAGAAGGATTTCATTTTCCAGATGTACGACATGCACGAGGCGACGGACGAGATCACGCATTACTTTCCGGAGTTCAATGACAGCATGGATAAGTTATTTGCCTTGCTGGAGACGGCGCTGTGGAATTATCCTGATCTGTATAGCTGTTATGTAACCTTCCTTCCCGAATGTTCGCCGACCAAGGAGCAGTGGTGTTGTCCGACAGCATTCCGTGTGAATGCAGATTCGGTGATCACGTATGATGCCAAGGGTACGATCCCTTACCCGGAGCGTGATTGGTATAACGGCGCGTTGAAGAACGAAAGGGATGAGGGGTATTGGAGTTTGCCCTATAATGACGGCACGCATGCGGATCCGGTATTAACGTATTCGCAGAAGGTGTATGACAGCGAGGAGCGATTGGTAGGTGTAGCGGGTGCGGATTATACCTTGGCATGGATGGGGCAGCTGTTGGAGGATGTTCAGCCGTACGACGATGCCGTTTGTCAGTTGTATAGCGCAGACGGAACATTGATCGTCGGTACTGGTGAAGCGACCGAGTTGCACGACATGATCGTGCTGGAGAAAGTGCTAGAGCCAACGGACATGCATCTGGTGATCTATATACCGAAATGCCACATTCGCAAAGACATAGCCGGTATCAGTCTGATCACGCTTGCGGTGATGCTGTCCGGTATATTGATTATTGGTCTGCTACTGTATTATATCCGCCGTGAACACGATGCGTTTGTGCGCATGGAGACTACCAATAAGTTGATGGAGAAAGAGATGCAGATTGCCCATGACATTCAGATGGGGATGCTGCCTGATAAAGGTGAAAGGTTAAAGGTGAAAGGTGAGAGGGAGGATATCGACTTGGAGGCGAAGTTGGTGCCGATGAAGGAAGTAGGAGGCGACCTGTATGATTTTCATCGCGAGAAAGATGACCTGTGGTTCATCATCGGCGATGTGAGCGGCAAAGGCGTACCTGCGGCGATGTTCATGAGCGCGGCGGTGAACCTGTTCCGGGCAGCGGAAGTACGTGCCAAATCTCCCAAAGAAATCATGGAAGAGATGAATGCCGTGCTGAGTGAGAATAATCCGTCGTTTACGTTCGTTACGGCGTTTATCGGCTGTTTGCACGTGCCCACCGGACAACTGCTGTATTGCAATGCAGGGCATTGTCAGCCGTTAGTAATGCAAAATGCAAAATGCAAAATGCAGGTTGAAAGCCTGCCGATTGAGCCGAATATTCCCTTGGGTTACGACGGCAAGTTCCGGTTTACAGAGCAAGGCGCGATGCTCGGTGAAGGCGAAACGCTGGTACTCTATACCGATGGCATAACCGAGGCACGCAACGCACAGCGGGAGATGTTGGGGCTGGAGCGGTGGAAGACTATAGTCGAAAGTTGGGAAGGACAAATGCAAAATGCAAAATGCAAAATGGTGGCAGAAAGCCTTTTAGGTGAACTGAAGGCGTTTATCGGTTCAGCCGAACAGGCGGACGACATCACACTGATGACCATCACCAAAAATGGTGCAGTAGAACCGTTAACGCTGCGGGTGGAGAATAAGATGGAACATTTGTCAAAACTGCGCACAGCATTGCATAACTACGGACTTTGCGCAGGAATGCCGAAGCGTGAACTGAAAAAGACGGAGATGGCGATAGAGGAAATGGTGGTGAATATAGTCAACTACTCGGGCGCGGATTGGATGGAGATACAAGTGAAAGGTGAAGAATGTAAAATGCCAAATGCAAAATGCCAAATGGGTAGCGCATTAGTGGTGACGCTAAGGGATAACGGCGGGATGTTTGACCCGACACAGCAAGCGGAAGTGGATACCGATGCCGTAACAGCCGAGAGGCAGATTGGCGGCTTGGGTATAGCCCTTGTCAGGCAAATAGCCGACGAACTGAGCTATCGCCGAGTGGATGGAGTGAACGAATTGACAATTATAAAAAACATATAGTATGCAAGTGAACATTCAACCGAACGGACAAGAGATTTCCGTTCAAATCATTGGCGAATTGGATACCATCGCCACCACCGAACAGGCTGAGGATCTGCAGCAGGTGATCAATGTTGCCGACAAGTCGCTGGTAATCGATTGCAGCGAGATGGAGTATATCTCCTCTGCCGGACTGCGCTTCTTTATGCAACTCAAGCGTGAGAGCGAAGCCAAAGGCGGCAAGATCCGCATCATCAACCTCAACGAGGATGTCGCCGACATCTTCCGCATGAGCGGGTTTAAGAATATCTTTGAGATAGAATAGACCGCTACGCTGAAAGAATAAAGACCGCAGCCATGCATGGCTGCTAAAAGACAAAAGACATAAAAGCCATGAAAAGTCCGTTAAGTCAGGCGCAGGCAGGCGTGTACTATGCCTGCGAGACGTCTGTTTCAGACGAGTATAATTACCAGAACCCCGTACTGTTTACGTTGCCGGAGGATGCCGACCTCGCACGACTGCAACAAGCCGTTCAGGATGCGCTGTGTGCGCACCCGTACCTTGGAAGCCGCGTTGTGATCAATGACGAAGGAGTGCCGGAGATAGAGAGCAGTCAGAAATCAGCATTCAGATGTCAGATATCAGAGCTTACTGAAGAAGAGTGGGAGAATGTGCAGCACGGATTTGCCAAAACCATGGATGTGCACGGCGACAAACTCTATCGCGCAGAAATCTATTCGGTCAAGAGCCAAAGACACCCCGCTGCGCAAGCTTGTGGGGACCCCGTTCAGGCAAGAGCCGAGAGTTATCTCTACATTGATTTGCATCACGTGCTGGCGGATGGATTCTCGCTGACCTTGCTGCTGCGTGATATAGAGCGGCTGTACAACGGCAAGAAACCTGCCGGCGAGATGATGGACGGTGCAGCTATCGCTACAGCTGAAGCTGAGCAACGTGCCGACGAGACGCTGATGAGCGAAGCCAGGCAGTGGTACAGCCAAACCTTCTGCGACGCGGCTGATACGGACTCGCTGCCTATTCCTGAGGCGAGAGTCAAGAGCCAAAGACACCCCACTGCGCAAGCTTGTGGGGACCCCGTTCAGTCAAGAGCCGAGAGCAGATATGAGCATTTTGCCTTGGGATTCGGTAAGGAGGATGTGCAGGCGATAGAGAAACGCTTTGGCGTGAAGGAGAGCGTAATCATGCAGACGGCTTTTGCGCAACTGTTAGCGACCTATAGCGCGGAGGAGAAAGCCTCGTACTGCACAGCGTTCTGGGGACGTAGCGACCGCCGCACATTAGGCTCGATCACGATGATGGTGCATACCCTGCCGGTGTTCCTGCAGACAAAAGCCGACACCCTGATAGCCGACATGCTGCACGCGATGGACGAGCAGCTGCAACTCACGCAACGCTATCAATACTACGCCTACCAGGATGCAGTGCGCGACCTCGGACTGAACAACCAGGTGATGTTCGTATATCAAGGCTCTGTGCTGGCAGACAAACGCGGTCTGCATTTGGGGGAGACGCTCGTGCCTTACACCGACATGCGTAAGCCCACCCCCGGATGGAAACTCTGTGCCGAACTGTTTGAAGTGGGCGGACAATATTCGCTCAAACTCAGTTACAGCACTGCGGACTACAGCGAGGCATTCTTGTCGGAGCTGGCGGAGACCTACACGATGATTGTGCGCTCGATGCTGACGGCGGACAAAGTAAGCGAGATAGAGTACTGCACCGAGAAACAGTTGGAGTGGCTGGATGCGCGTAACCCCGAAGCGCCGCAAGCCGCCGAGGGCAGTCTGGTGGAGATCTTCAAGCAGCATGTAGCCGAGCAGCCGGATGCTATCTGCGTCGTGGCGGGCGACAAACGTCTGACCTACGCCGAGGTCGATAGGCTCTCCGACACCCTCGATCCGCAATACACCGAGCGTTGCGGCGAGCATGTGATAGGTTACTCCGTGCCGCGCAACGAACAGATGATCATCGTGCCGCTGGCTATCGCCAAAGCCGGCTTTACTGCGATGCCTTTGGATAGTTCGTATCCGGCAGAGCGCCTGGACTTCATGCGTGCCGATGCCGCACAATACGAGGGTGGGGATGCGTTTATATTGCTCTATACGAGTGGCACAACAGGCACGCCGAAGGGTGTCATGCTCAGCGAGAAGAACATCCTCACGTTCAGCCAATTCCATACGAAACATATAGGTCTCACACCGCAAAGCCGCTACGCTACGTACGCCGGTTACGGGTTTGATGCGTTCATGCACGATCTGTGGGGCTGCCTGACTGCCGGCGCGGCAATGTACGTCATCGGTGACGATATACGTTTTGACCTCGAGGCGATCCACGAATATATCCTGAAGGAAGGCATCACACACACGTTCATGACGACGCAGGTGGCTACGCAACTGGTGCAGAACTACCCCGATATCCCGTGCTTGCAGTTCTTGGGTACGGGTGGCGAGAAACTCATGTCGCTTGAGCCGCCTACCTACAGGCTGCAGAACGGTTATGGTCCGACAGAGGCAACGGTATATGTGAGCAGTTATTGGGTGGAAAAGAACGAGCCGAACATACCTATCGGTCACCCGAACGACACCGTACAACTGTTCATCGTCAACAAGTACGGCAAGCGAGTGCCTTGGGGCGCTGCCGGCGAACTGTTAGCCGCGGGTCCGCAGGTAGGTTTGGGTTACCTGAACCAACCGCAGAAGACCGCGGAAGCGTTCGTACAGTGGGACGGAAAGCGCGTGTATCGCACGGGCGATATTGTTCGCTATCGCTTCGACGGCGAGATAGAGTTCGTGGGACGAAAAGACGGACAGGTGAAGATCCGCGGATTCCGCATCGAACTGAAAGAGGTGGAAGCGGTTATCCGGCAGTTTGAGGGCATCAAAGATGCGACAGTGCAGGCGTTTGACTACCCGAGTGGCGGAAAGTTTATTGCGGCGTACGTGGTGAGCGATCAGAAGATTGATGTGCAGGCACTCAATGCGTTCATCATGGATCAAAAACCGCCGTATATGGTGCCCGCTGTGACGATGCAGATTGATGCAATCCCGCTCAACCAGAACCAGAAAGTCAACAAACGTGCGCTGCCCGAACCCAAAGCCCAGACGGACGAGGTAGCCAAAGAAGCCGCACCGATGAATGTGCTCGAAGAGCAGTTGGCGGACATCGTGGCAGGTATCGTGAACAACCGCGATTTCGGTATCACGACTGACCTCAGATATGTAGGACTCAGTTCGATCTCTGCCATCAAACTGGCTACGCAGGTGTATAAACGCTTTGGCGTACAACTTGATGCCAAACTGCTCATCAAGGGCGCGAATATCCAGACGATCGAGAATGAGATTCTCAACGCACTTCTAACAGGCAAAGCCGGTCAAACAGCGCAGCGTTCAAACAGCGATAGCGCTCAAACAGCCGAAGGCGTTCAAACAGGCGAAGCCGCTCCTTATCCCCTCAGTCACGCGCAGACCGGTGTGTACTTCGAGTGCATGAAGAACCCGACATCCACGCTATACAATATACCTATGCGTGCGCGCCTGCCGCGCGAGATCAGCGACGAGCAGTTGCGTGCCGCTGTTATGCAGGTAGCGAACAACCACCCCGAACTGTTCGTACATTTCCGTACGAACGATACCGGCGTGGAGCAGATCATTGATAATAGTTTAGAGTTGAGTGTTGAGTGTTTAGAGAAGAAGGAGGCTGAACTCGATGCGTTCCGTGCTGAGTTCGTTCGACCGTTCAACCTGAGCAAAGACCTGTTGTGCCGGTTCAGTATCGTGCGTACGGAGCAGGCGTTGTACTTGTACTGCGACGTGCATCACCTGGTTTGCGACGGTGCGTCGTACGACGTGTTCTTTGGTGAACTGTGTGCCCTGCTTAACGGCGAGACGATCGACCGTGAGATGTGCTCGTACGCGCAGTTTGTGGCAGACGAACAAGCCGCAGTGACCGGCGAGGAGTATGCAGCCGCCAAGGAGTTCTTCCACTCGCAACTCGCAGAGGTGGAGGGCGTGACGGAGCTTGCCGCAGACCTGACGAACCCCAAGGACGGCGAGATAGGGCAGGTATATGCACCGATTGATCTGCCTGTTGCAGAGCACTTGGCACAAGGCGCAGAAGTTACTCCGGCAGGCGTGACGCTGGCAGCAGTGTTCTACACCTTGGCGCGTTTCGCCAATGCCGATGAGTTGTGTATCACGACGATATCCAACGGCCGCAGTAACCTGAAGATGGCGAACAC
>CADBAZ010000056.1 GCA_902792835.1 uncultured Bacteroidales bacterium | reverse complement strand
GATGTTAGGGTGTGAGTGGGGTGTGGGTAGGACTAAAGTCTAGGATTACCCCGACAACGGATCGACAACGGATCGATAATGGATGGGGATTCAATCAGTACAAAATTGTCTTTAATAGTTGACCTAATAGAGATCATTGTAATCATAAAATAATTTCTCTTAATTTTTGTGTGTCCTTTTGCCCGTTTTCCCCGATTTTCGCTACAAAATGAAAAATTTGTACCATTATTCTAAAAAAATGTCATAATTATTTGCAAATTCGAGAAATAATTCGTACCTTTGCCGAGGGAAATTATATTATAATGACCAATGGCCAATGCCTAACGGCCAACAGCCAATAGCCAACAGCGAAAGAATAATAACAAAAAACCTTATCAATATGCGTACAAACCCTACCTACCCATTTCTATTGCAAACATGCATTAGTATTACTGCTGTGTCTTTTCGTAAGTATCAACACGATGCAGGCAGTCCCCGCTTGGAGCGGATGGCAAACAAAGAGTCAGCCTGACGGCACAACGATTATTGTTCGTCAGTTAGGCGACGAGTTTTATTCCTATTGGCAGACTCAGGACGGCAAACTTGCCATCCAGCAAGCCGACGGCACGTTCGTTGTGAGCGATGCCCCGGTGCCCACCCCTGCACAAGTATCCGTACGCCGCCAGTCATCTCCGATGTATGATCGGCACCTGCGTAAAGCAGCCGCTAAAGCCTTGACTCCACCCAAGGGCTTGGCTATCCTTGTGCAGTTTGAGGATGAGAAATTCCAAGACGGCAACGACAATCAGGGCTTCCACGACATGCTGAACAAAAAAGGCTATAGCTACAACGGCGCCACAGGCTCGGCACGCGACTACTTCAAAGCACAGTCCGGCGGCAAGTATGTGCCTGACTTTGACGTGTTCGGTCCTGTGACCTTACCGCATGATGTGATTTATTACGGCGAGCATGGCGATGTCGATGTAATAGGTATAGATGGTAACCCCACCGGCGAGAAAAAAGATGCTAATGACAAGTACATGGCGGACTTCGTGGTTGACGCCGTGCTTGCTGCGGATGCAGAAGGCTGCGACTTCAGCCGGTACGACAGCGACGGTGACGGCAAGGTGGACATCATCTACTTCTTCTATGCAGGAAAAAGCGAGGCGGAAGGCGGTTTGTCGAAAACTATTTGGCCACACAGCTGGAATCTGGCTGCTGCATTGTTTCAACGCCGCACACACGGATTGACGGGTTTTGATGCGGAAAATCTTCCCGAGTTGGACGGAAAGACAATCCTCAACTATGTATGCTCGTCCGAGCTTAGTAATGAAGGCGTTCGTAACGGTATTGGTACGTTCTGTCACGAGTTCGGCCATGTGCTCGGCTTGCCCGACTACTACGACACAAAATACGGCTACAATTCCGTCAACGAGCGTACACCCGGCTGCTGGAGTATTATGGATGCCGGCAGCTACAACAACGAAAGCCGTACGCCGCCCAACTACTCCATCTACGATAAGTTCTTCTTAGGCTGGGCTACACCCAAGTTCCTGCAAAAGGACGCCGATCTGGATATAGTGCTGACCACAGACTATGATGATGCGTATCAGATGACAGGTGGCTCGGAATCCGTGGACTGGAATTACGCCGGCAAGGTGTATTATGTCGAGAACCGTCAGCAGACAGGCTGGGATGCCTACTTGCCCGGTCACGGTATGTTGATCTGGGAGGTGGATTATGATTATGATTATTGGGATCAGAATGTGCTTAACTGCATAGGCGGTAAACCGAAGTACACGGTTTATTCAGCGCTTAGGACAGGAGATGCTGTGGATGACTTGGTTAGAATCGGTTTTGACTCCGATCCTTTCCCGGGATCGACAAACAGGCAAAATTTTGCAGTAGTCGATGGTTGCGCATTGACCGATATTTATGAGCGTCCGGATAATAATATCATCTTCAAACTCAACCAGGGCGGCGGAACGTGCCGTAATGTGGTGACCGATATTACCGGCTGCAAGTTCTCAACTATCTCTTGCGCTGCGGAGAACGTTCCGCTATATGTGACTTTTATACCGGAAAGCGAGTATGATGATATTACCAGCCTGACGGTTCAGGTAGGCAGTACAACGCTGACCAAAGGTACGGATTATGTGCTGAGTGAAGACCACAAGACACTTACCGTTTATCCCGCCGCCATCAAAGCACACAGCGGAGATATAACGATTACGGCTACATGGGAGAAAGTAATCATGACGTATCAGTTTGCTATGTCAATAGCAAATTGCACGTACCCGAGCGATGGAACATGCCGTCTCGGCGAACCGCTGGTGCTGAAGATAACGCCTGACGAAGGCTACACACTGAGAGACGTTAGTTGTTGGGGAATAGTAAGACCTGGAATTCTTGGTGGCCTTATTTATGGGACAGACTACACGTATAATGAATCGACGAACGAACTGACCGTATTTTCAGTTCCTGGTAATCTCTACATTAATCCAATGCCGAAAGCGTTGGAGAGGTGGTACGCGGATGGCAACTTATATAACGAGGAGATTATTACATCGACAAGTTCATATCTTCCGTCATCTGATCCGGGCAATTGCTCCAACGGCAGGAAGTTTGTAGGGTGGTGCAAAGATGCCGATTATCATAATCTGACCATTGCGCCTACCTACGTTACGAACTCCGACTCAAGAGATAAGGATAAGCCCGCGTCGTACTACGCCGTATATAGGACGGATCGAGTGCCGAAGATGAAAGGTGCAGCAAGGAGTATTAATGATGCAACAGTATACGTCTTGCCTACGTCATATGGCTCTGAAGGTCCAGCATTAGCAGATGAAAATAAGGATCCTTTCCAGGTTGCCCAGTTCTATTGGGACAATAGCACCAAAGTGCTAAAGTGGCGTGGCGCCGAAGAGGCCAATGGAGCAGGCTTCATATATAACGCAGAGAATTTTCCAACTAAGATTCACTCCATTGTAATCACCTACAATAGTGCGGATACGTACCGTAATATCTCACTTAAGATTGGCTCGTCGGCGAACCCGACCAGTGGAAGGAAAGTCACCCCGACAGCAAATGGTCTGGTATATACCTTTGACTGCACGGACGGAGATTTGTGCGATTATTTCGTGCTGACCAATGGTAATCATGAAGCGCTTGTAGAACGAATAGACATCAACCTTGTTACGGATGCAAGTTACTATATGAACTATTCGACCCGGTGCGATGTGACCCCCGCTTATGTGGTAGAATTCTATGACGAAGACGGCACCAAGTTGGATATGCAAGTCATAGCGGAAGGCGAGGCAGCTACTGCTCCCGTGCTCGTCAAGGACTGCTATAACCTGACTTGGGATAAGGATTTCAGCCATGTGACGAGGGATATGACCGTGACTGCCGATTGGAGACCGAAGAGCGGCTATAAGTGGTCGGTAACATCGAATGACGAGAGCAAGGGAACCATTGTCTTCGATCCCAAACCAACCTGCACCGACCTGACACTGCACTTCAGCGCCGTACCGAAAGAAGGCTTCGGCTTCATAGAGTGGTCGGATGGCGTGAAAGATAAAGTGCGTACTGTCACCCTGACGAAGGACACGGTGCTTGTGGCTAAGTTTGCAAAGATGTGGAAGATTGAATGGTACGACGATATAGAGCGAACAAAATTGCTGCATACAACCTACGTTCCCGATGGAGTGATGCCTGAGTATCCCGACGGTACACCTACTCGCGACGATCCGGAATATGTATATAAATTCGACCACTGGATTCCTACCATAGCGCCTGCTACTGAAGATTGCAACTACGTAGCCTCCTATAGCAGATCATATCGATACTACACAGTAACCTTCAAGGACGAGAATGGCACCGTGCTGGGAGTGGATGATGACGTTAGATATGAACAGCCGGCATCTGCACCGTACGTGTCAAGTCGCGAATGCTACACGTACTCATGGGATAAGGATTTCAGCAAGGTGACGGAAGATATGACCGTGAACATCATCTGGACACCTGCTGAGTTTAAGTATACATTCTCTGTTACGTCGCAGGATGAAAGCATGGGTACAGTTACTATTACAAAGACACCTACCTGCGAAGACCCCACAGCCGAGTTCCGTGCCGATGCCAAGGAGGGTTATATGTTCGATGGTTGGTCGGATTGGAGTACCGATAACCCACGCACAATGACTATCGACTATAATAAAGAGTTAACTGCCAAGTGGGTTCAAGCGGTGAAGATCACGTGGAAGAACTGGGACGGAGAGGAACTTCTAACCGAATATGTCAAGTATGGAACAGATCTGTCCTATAGTGGTCCTACACCTACGCGTGAACCGGATAATGAGTACACGTACAATTTCTATGGAAGTTGGACACCGACTATAGAAAAGGCGACAAAAGACGCTGAATATACAGCAGTATTCTCTAAATCAACGAGATGGTACACCGTGACTTTCCAATACGAGGATGGACGCGAGATTAAGAAGCAAGAGGTAACGTATGGCTATAAGTATGTTTCTGCACCGAAAGAATCCGACGGCTTGGTTATCCCCGAATGCATGAAAGTGACCTGGGACAAGGACTTCTCGTATATCACCGAAGACTTGGTAGTTACTGCCCATTTTGTAAGTAAAATACCCAATTGGGAGATAAAGAATTCCGATGAGACGCAAGGTAGAATTGACATGCAGCAAGAACCTACTTGCGATGCAATGTTCCTTAAGTTCGAGGCTGTGCCTAACGACGGATGTGAGTTCCTGAAGTGGTCGGATGGCGATGAGCATACCTATCGCTTCTTCTATCTCTCTAAAGATACCGTTATCACCGCCCTTTGGGTTAAGAAATGGACAATTACGTGGAATGATGAAGATGGATCATGGCTGAAAACTACCAGGGTGAAAAACGGAGAAAAACCGAGCTACGGTTATCCTAGTCCCTCGCGTGATGACGCACAATATACCTACTACTTCAACGGTTGGACACCGACTATTGTGCCGGCTACTGAAGATGCAGTATATACAGCTACGTACCTTAAGTCCTTGAAGCAGTACACAGTGAGGTTCTATGATGACAATTATAACGTTATCAAGACTCAACCTGTTGAATATGGCAAATCCGCTACGGCACCAACTGATTTCAAACCATCGCTTTCCTCCTGTCAGGAGTGGTCAGGTTGGGATAAGGACTTCTCGTTTATCACCGGTAACCTGGACGTTCATCCAAAGATTACTGATAAACCGCTGGAGTACAAATATAGTGTAGAGTCGTCTGATCCGAATAAGGGTACAGTGACCATCACGTATGCTCCTACTTCCGCTTGCGACACCAAACTTTCTTTCGAGGCCAAAGCCAACGACGGTTACGAGTTCCTGAAGTGGTCGGATGGCAGTACGGCTAACCCACGTACCACATACTTGATGGGCGACGTCAACATCACCGCGCTGTGGCAAGAGAAAGCTGCATTCTGGACTATCACGTGGAAGAACGGCGATCAGGTGCTGGAAATCGATGAAAACGTGGCTAACGGTGAGAAGCCTGAGTATAATGGTGCTATACCTACCAAGGATGCTGATGCAGAGTTCACCTACACTTGGAGCGGCTGGACACCTGAAGTTGTACCTGCTACGGCTAATGCAACCTATACGGCTACATTCAAGGCTACCAAGAACAAATACACCGTGATCTTCATGGACGGCGAGAAGAAAGTTGGAGAGGATAATGTTGAGTACGGCTCGCCGGCTACTCCGCCGGAGATAGAGATTCCTGACTGCAAGCTGCTGACGTGGGCACCAGACTACTCGAACATCACCGGCAATCTGACCGTATATGCACAGTGGTCGGATAAACCGCTTGAGTTCTCATGGTCAGCAACATCTGCCGATGACAAGATGGGTAAAGTCCATATAACCCATGAGCCTACCTGCAGCGACCCGAAACTTACGGCTTACGCCATGGCGACCAGCGGCTACAAGTTCGATAAGTGGTCGGATGGCGAAACAAGGAACCCGTACTCTCTCACCGTGGACAAGAATATTGCACTTGTTGCGCAATGGATTCCGACTTGGACAATCGTATGGAAGAACGGTGACGAGGTACTGGAAACAGACAATAATGTGCCCAATGGCACAACGCCTACGTACGACGGCGCTGAGCCTACAAAGGCTGCTGATGCAGAGTTCACCTACACCTTCAGCGGCTGGACACCGGAAGTTGTACCTGCTACGGCTAATGCAACCTACACGGCTACATTCAAGGCTACCAAGAACAAGTACACCGTTACCTTCATGGACGGCGACAAGAAGGTGGGAGAGGATAATGTAGAGTACGGCTCGTCGGCTACTCCGCCGGAGATAGAGATTCCTGACTGCAAGCTGCTGACGTGGGCACCTGACTACTCGAACATTACCGGCAATCTGACCGTTTATGCACAGTGGGCGGACAAACCGCTTGGGTACACATATGAGATCCACGTTTCTGACAAGAAGATGGGCTCGTGCACCATCAGCAAGTCGCCTACATGTAGCAGTCCGACGCTAACAGTCCGCGCCGATGCCAACGACGGCTACCGGTTCGTGAAGTGGTCGGATGGCGCAACCGAGAACCCGTATACCGTCACCGTGGACAAAAACATTGAACTGACTGCCATCTTTGAGGAGATAGAAGTCGAGCCGGTTGAGGTAACAGGTGATACGGATATCAAGGACATCGTTACCGATGCATCAACCGAGATTGAGGTTACGCCTGAAGCTCATCTGACGGTTTCGACCGCTACCACTATCCACTCGATCACCTTGGAGTACAGCGAGTCAGGTCACGCACAGCTCTCGGGTATCACCAACCTGACCGTGGATGAGATTGAGGTGAAGATGCAATTCCCGACACCTATAGGCCCGCTGGATGAGCAGTGGTTCGCTATAGCTGTTCCGTTCGCCGTAAGCATGGCTACGGGTATCCGCTACGAGGGTTCGGACAAACCTGCAATCCCGGGCACCGATTTCATTGTTGAGGAATACGACGGAGCACTGCGTGCTACCACCCAACGCGGCTGGAAGAGCGTGAAAGCCGATGCAACCCTCTATCCGGGACACATGTATATGATCTCGATGGCGAGTCACGCCACATGGTATCTCAAGGCGGCTGATCCGAAGACGCTCAGCGAACCGACAAGCGTCGGTATATCGGCTTACGACTCGAAGATCGGTGCGCACCACTCCGGCTGGAACGGTATAGCCAACACCCTGTTCACCTGTGCTTCGGGTGATGCTGCAGGTATATCGTACGCTACCACCTTCAACAACAAGAAAGGCGTTTATGAGGCGCAGGCGACCGGTTCGTACGTATTTGGCGCAGCTGTACCGTTCTTCGTGCAGACTGCCGCCGGAGGAGTGCTCAACTTCACCGACGAATCGGGTACACCCGCACCGCTGCGTGCGCAGTACGCTCAGTCGTCAAGCATCGCCGCTGTGACGCTTAGCGATGGCAACTACACCGACAAGGCTTTCTGGACAGTCAATGCCGACAAGCAGGATGTCTATACCATCGGCAGCGACCTGCAGAAGATGCAAGTGGCTAACGCCGGCGTGCCGCAGATCAGCATCCTTGCCTACAACATGAAGCTCTCGGCGTACGAGGCTCCGTTCGATGGCACAGCAACGATCCCTGTTAGCCTGTATGCTCCTGCCGAAGGCACGTACAGCATCGCGGTAAGCAATGTGCCGGATGATCTGAACGTGCTGCTTATGAGGAACGGCAATCTCGTTTGGGATATCACTTCTTCGCCGTACGCTGCTGACCTGCAGGCTGGTGACAACTCCGGCTACTCGCTCTACGTTCAGCGCATCAAGGAGATGGGCACCGGCGTCAACAACAACGGCAACGAGACGCACAATGTGCAGAAAGTGCTGTTCAATGACCGGATCTATATCATCCGCGACGGCAGGACATATGTCATTACCGGTGAATGTGTAAAAGAATAAATCGATAAATAATCTATGAATATGAAACGCAATCAATTGTTTGTATTATTGACAACCCTTTGTTTGACTATTGGCTCTGTTTATGCTGCGCCGGAAGGTCCTCTGTATAGTCCGCCGGAGCCGGGTACGTACTTGCTGACCGTGAATACTAACAATGCTCTGTGGGGCTCGGTTACAGGCGGCGGTATGTATGCTGACGGAGCGAGTGCCATCATTGAAGCCACACCCGAAGTCGATTGTGAGTTTGTTCAGTGGAACGACGGAGTAAAGACCAACCCCCGCACGGTTATTATAACCCGCGACTCAGTGTTTACGGCGCAGTTCATATCGACAGTTTGTGTGCCTATTGCCGGCAACTGCGGTGCGTCGGGTGACAACCTGACGTGGGAACTCTCCTGCGAAGGCGTACTGACCATCACCGGCTCGGGTGCAATGGCTGACTACGCCGACGAGGCGTCTGTACCTTGGTATGCAAGACGTGGTTCGATTGTCACCGTTTCGTTGCCTGCAGGCATCACAACTATCGGTTCGTACGCGTTCTGTGAAACGAACCTCAGGGAGGTAACGCTGCCCGAAGGAGTGACTACGCTCGGTGCCAACGCGTTCAAGCAGTGCCAGAGTTTGCGTACCCTCGAGTTGCCGACTACGCTGACCTCTATCGGCGCAAACGCTCTCGCCTACTGCGGCGCACTGGAGCGTATTGACTGCAACGCCACTACTCCGCCGAGCTTAGCTGCCACAACGTTCACCGGCGATTGCTATAAGACGGTACATGTTCCCTGCCCTGCACTGGAGACCTACCAGACAGCACCGGTTTGGATGGACTTGGATCAGATCTATCCGCAGACCGTTGTTGTTATCTCCTATTCGGTTACATCGGGTGATCCTGTTAAGGGTTCAGCCGGCGCATCAAGTGTAACGGATTATTGCGACCGCGTTGAACTGACTGCCACGGCTACGGCGAATCCGGGCTATGAGTTCGTCAAGTGGTCGGACGAGAATACCGATAACCCGCGCGCTATGGTGATCTACTCGGATCTTGTCCTGACGGCTATCTTCCAAGTGGAGGTTGATGCCGGCAATCTGAACGTATGTATCTCCGGCAATTCGGTGATTGTGAACAACAGCCCGTACGCTGCCGACATCGTAATCCACGACAAGACCAATGCGCATACGACCTCTGTTCACCGCACCAGCTCGCCGCAAACGATTGATATCCCCGAGGAGTGGCCTGCAGGTGACTATATCTTCGAGTTCGATAGCGGCAACCGCGCATTCATCGTAACCAAGGAGTAAGTTAAGACCTGAATGCATATAAGCCTGAGGCGTTATCTTCAAAAAAGTATCTGGAAGTACTAAATTCTGAACAAAATTAGTCTTTCCAGATACTTTTTTTTGCAAAACATTTGCATTTTTCAAAAAAAAGTTGTAACTTCGCAGAGTAAAAAGTTAACAATTTGACGTTTTCAAACACTATTATCCGCAGTTGGCTGATTTACAGTGACTTGCGTAAATCTTTTTTCAAATGCCAAAATTTGCATATATCAGAAAAAAGCAGTAATTTTGCATCATATTTCTAAACACTGAGATTATGCGAAAATTTATCTTCACATTGTTGCTCGCCGTTATAGGCAGCACTTGGATTATAAGCATGGCAAGCGAGCGTTGGTGCTTGCCGTCGTATCAGACGGAAACCGAACCGTGGATCGTGGTGAGCGGTGTGTTAACCGAAGATGCGTTCCCCTGCGAGCCGGACGAACTATGCCCGCCATGTATAACTATTGTGCTGCAGGCAGATGATGGTCAGATATATTACCTTACCGCCGGCAGCGCGCAAGCGGAAGAACAGTTGGATACAGCACATCTGTATGCCAATGTAACCATCGAAGGTGTTCCGTTCACGCGCGGGAGTTACAACTATATTAAGGTCAGCAATATTGATTATATACTCCCTGTTACACAGGCGACCAAATGGTACGGGGTGCTGTATGAAGCCTACCCGTACTGGCCGGGATTTACGGAACCAAGGCTGTCCGACTCAGACTATTCATTGCAAGGCGATACCGTTATTTCCGGCAAGAGTTATAGCAAATTGTGTGCGGGAAACGGCAACTATGTTGGTGCCATTCGATATTCGGCTTCCGGAAGGCAGGCGTATTATGTGCCGATATACAAAGAAGACTATTTGTACCTAATCGAAGAGTTAGGAATCGAAAAAGATGCCGAATATCTGTTATATGATCTTAATGTCAAGGTAGGCGATACGGTAAGAGCGTTCAGCAGCACGATTAATCTGTCTTGTGAAAGAGAGTCTTTGGATGAATGGGTTGTTTTGGACGTGCAAACCATCGATGGCAGAATACACGCCCGTGTCAAAGCAATGTTTTTGGGTAGAGAGGTAGAATGGATAGAGGGTATCGGTACTCCGTATATCGTTTGGTCTGGTGAACGGGATTGCCAGCCTACAGACGGCTCAATAGTCTGTCCATATACGCTTTGTGCCGCTGATAATGCAGGGAATATCCTGTACTCGTACAACTTGGAGCATATCGGTGTTATCAACGAGTGCCCCAACTGGTCACGAATCACTCCCGATAATCCGCCTCGCTTGCCATCGCTGTGCGATACGTGGAATATTTTGGAAATTTACGGTCTTGGTGGGCTACCTGCGGATGAACAAGGCTATACAACTAAGATCGACCGT
>CADBAZ010000055.1 GCA_902792835.1 uncultured Bacteroidales bacterium | reverse complement strand
AGACAACCGAAACACAATAAAAGGTGCGTTTTGGCGCACCTTTTATTCCGCGAGTAGCAACAGGGCTTCTTCGCGCACGTCGGGCGGGAGATTGATGCCGCGCGCCTGCATGGCGCAAACCCAATCACTTACTTCCTTGGGTAAGAGTGTCTCAAACACCTCACGGATCTCCGCAGCCTGCTCGGGCGTATAGTCCTCGGGGGCTATGCCTTTGTAGGCATCAAGTTCCTCGTCGTTATAGTACAGGCTTTCGTCGCGCAAGATCCGCAAGCCCTTCTCGCAGTTCTCATGCGCTCCACAACAGCCGCTGTCGTTACTCCACATCGTCTTCCTCCACAACCAAATTGTTGATGATAAAGTCCTGACGCTCAGAGGTGTTCTTGCCCATGAAGAAGTTCAGCAGTTCGCCTACGGCGTCCTCCTTGCGCAGCGTGACTTGGTCGAGACGTATCTCTTTGCCGATGAAGCCTTTGAACTCGTCGGGGGAGATCTCTCCCAGACCTTTGAATCGGGTGATCTCGGGTGTGCTGATTTCGTCTATAGCTTTCAGTCGTTCCTCCTCGCTGTAGCAGTAGCGCGTCTCTTTCTTGTTCTTGACGCGGAAGAGAGGCGTTTGCAAGATATATACGTGTCCCTTCTTGACCAGATCGGGGAAGAACTGGAGGAAGAACGTAAGCATCAGCAACCGTATATGCATTCCATCGACATCGGCATCGGTAGCGATGATGACTTTGTTGTAGCGCAACTCATCCAGACCGTCCTCGATGTTCAGGGCAGATTGCAGGCAGTTGAACTCCTCGTTCTCATAAACGACGGATTTCGAAAGTCCGTAACTGTTCAGCGGTTTGCCTCGCAGCGAGAACACCGCTTGCGTGCGCACATCGCGACTCTTGGTTATACTACCCGATGCCGACAAGCCCTCGGTGATGAAGATACATGTCTCATCGCGCAGATCATCCTCGGCATCCTTCGACGAACGCACAGGCTTGGCGTCGTTAAAGTGCACTTGGCAGTCACGGAGTTTGGGGTTATTCAGTAGGTTCTTCTTCGAACGCTCGCGAGCGGCTTTCGTTACGCCGGCAATAGCTTTGCGCTCGCGCTCGGAATCCTGAATCTTCTTGAGCATCACCTCGGTTACTTCGGGGTGCTTGTGCAGGTAGTTGTCGAGCTGCAAACCGACGA
The DNA here is from genome assembly GCA_902792835.1 of uncultured Bacteroidales bacterium. Taxonomy (GTDB): domain Bacteria; phylum Bacteroidota; class Bacteroidia; order Bacteroidales; family Paludibacteraceae; genus Colicola. Next base: position 9,331 of record CADBAZ010000055.1, on the reverse strand, counting down.
AGTCATTGACGAACTTGTTGACCGATACCCCTCCCGTCGGGCTCATGTCTTTCGAGCCTAACTTCACCTTCGTCTGGCTCTCGAACACCGGTTCTTCGACATTGATGGCGATAGCGCCGACTATACCGTTGCGGATGTCGGAGAGTTCCTGGTTCTTGCCGTAGAACTCCTTGATCGTTCGCCCTATCGCCTCGCGGTAAGCCGCTTGGTGCGTACCACCCTGAATGGTGTGCTGACCGTTGACGAAGGAGTGGTACTCCTCGCCCGTTTGGTCGGTGTGGGTGAGAGCAATCTCTATATCCTCGCCTACTATATGGATGATCGGATACAATGGCTCGACGGTCATCGTCTCGGTGAGCAGATCGAGCAAACCGTTGCGGGACAGGAACTTGCGTCCGTTGTAGTTGAGCGTCAGACCGGTGTTCAGATACGCATAGTTGCGCATCATCGTTTCGATATAATCGTCGCGGAACTGGTAGTTCTCAAACAGTCCTCTCGTATCGTCCGGCACGAACTCGATGCGCGTACCGCGTTTCATCGATTCCGGCGCATCAATGATATCCGTATCGCTGACGAGCCGTCCCTGACGGAAGGTGGCACGACGCAGTTTGCCCTCGCGTACGGACTCGACGATAAACTCCTTCGACAGGGCATTGACGGCTTTTGTACCCACACCGTTCAGTCCGACAGACTTCTTGAACGCCTTGCTGTCGTACTTGCCGCCGGTGTTCAGGATCGACACGGCATCCACCAACTTACCCAGAGGTATTCCTCGTCCGTAGTCGCGCACGATAACACGGCCGTCGGCAACCGTGACGTCAATCACCTTGCCTTCGCCCATGCGGTACTCGTCGATGGAGTTGTCGATCGTCTCCTTGATCAGCACGTATATGCCGTCATCGGAGTGCGTGCCGTCGCCGAGCTTGCCGATATACATACCGGGTCGGCGGCGAATATGTTCACGGTCGTCAAGATGGATAATATTGTCTTCGTTGTAATTCTCTGCCATAATTCGTTGTTTGACGATTACTGATTGGGTGTTTGCTTGATAAATTTCATTTCTACGCGACGGTTCTTCTGTCGTCCTTGCGGTGTGCTGTTGGTAGCCACCGGTCGTGTCTCACCATAGCCACGCACTGTCAGCAGCGACTTATCCACACCGAGTTTGACAAGGTAGTTACGCACGGCATTGGCGCGGTACTCGGAGAGGATGCGGTTGGATTCATCGTCGCCCACATTGTCCGTGTGTCCGCTGATCTCCACAGGCTTGCCTTGCTGACGAATAATCGTAGCCACACGCTGCAGCTCGGTGATAGACGCCGGAAGGAGTGTATATTCAGCCGTTCTAAAGAACAGGTTGTTGAGCGTGATAGGTATCTCATTTTCGATCATCTCCTGAATGGAGGTAACCTCCATATTGTTCTCCATCGTCATGAACTGATGGGTATCGCGCAGGTCAATATTGTTGGATACAGGGAAGAGTTTCTCGTTGTAGATATAATAACCGTAGTTCCTTCCCTCGGGCAGCACCATAAAGAACTGTCCGTCCTCGGGGTTGGTGCGTGTGTGACCGATCAGGCGTTGGGTTTCGAGATCTTCCCATTGAATCATTGTGGTCACGGGCTTGCCGTCGGCGTCGGTGATCTTACCGGAAACGGTTACCACAGGTTGCGGACGGAACGACTCAGGTATAGCGAGTTGGCAGAGGTCGTTCTGCTTGTTCTCGCGCTTGGAGAAGTACGCCAGCGAGCCGTCGGTGGAGATCTTGTACCAGCACTCGTTGCCTGCCGTATTCACACTCAAACCCATATTCACCGGTTCGCTCCACTCTGTCCAGCTGCGGTCATTCAAGCGCTTGGACACAAACACATCTGTACCGCCCACGCTGCTATGTCCCTCGGAGCAAAAATACAGGGTTTTCATGTCGGGGTGCAAGAACGGCGACCGGTCGGTGCGAGGGGTATTGATCTGCGGACCTAACCCGAAGGGTTTACCCCACTCTCCGTTATCTTGCTGCAGCGAGACGAAGATATTGATGGACATCTGGTGTTCGTGCGGCACTTTGCTCATCGCGGCGAACAGCAGTGCCTTGCCGTCGCTGGTAATCATAGCATCGCCCATCCACTCGCTGATATTGATCTTCTTCGGGAAGGGTTGCAACTTACCCCAGCCGTCTTTTGTTCGGTTGGAGTACAACAGTTTGCCGTTCTTGAACACGATCATCGTCGAACCGTCCGCCGTAAGTGAGAGCGGCGCTTCGTTGGCGTCAGCGGTGTTGAGTTCGGCTACCGGTTCGGCTTTGCCCCAACCGTTCGAGGTCTTGCGACTGATGAAGATATCCTCTTTGCCAATATTCCCCGGTCGTTTGGTTCCGCAGAAGTACAACACGCTTCCGTCGGCGGCAATAACCGGTGCGTACTCATTTCCGTCCGGGGTGTTCACTCCTGCCCCTACGGACACAGCAGTACGCGACTTGTCCTCCGGCTCTTCGAGGATACGCACGAGTTCGGCATAGCGTCGGTCGTTGCCGAACGCCTGTTGGTGGGCTTTGACGGTAGATAAAGCACCTTGACGGTTCTTGGATTTTATGTCATCGCGAATAAGTTGCTGCAACCGATAGTACGCCGGATACGCCGGGGCGATGAGGTCGATGTACTGATGGATGGAAATAGCACCTGACTGGAACTTGTTATGTGCGTCCGCCATGCGCGCATCAGCCTGTTTGTAATCGGCTATCGCATAAATCGGATAACTATTGTGGAACGCTGTGAACGCTACGAGCGTGGTATCCTCCAAGGTGATGGCACGCAGGGTAAGCCAGCAACTGTCACTGTAAGGATGAGGCAGATTCATCATTCCCCAACGGGTCGCCTCGATGCCATGCGAAGTCTGCGCATAGCGCACCAGATAGGTCTGCACCGTGTCGCGCCAACGCCCCGCTTCGGGATGGGAAGTGAGATAGGATTGTTGAGTGTACCAGTCTTGCTTATTCACAAGCCGTTGCATCTCTTTTTCGGCAGCATGATCACGGGCTTTGTCGATATACGGACTGCTGGGATAACGGCTGATATAATCCAGGAAATCCTGTTCCGAGCCGTCTTCCGCTATGCGGTTGTACGCGAGGATACATATACGTTTCTCTGCCTCTGTGCGCTCGGTAGCGTCGGGATATTTGGCAACGAACTCCTGGTACGCCTCGACGCTGGATAGACTCTCCGCCTCCTTAAACGCCAACGCGTCACGAGTCTTGGTGACCTGTTGAATCATCTTCTTCGGCGCACGATCGTAGGTAGCAAGGAAGTCGTTGCACGCCTCGAGCGAATTCGCACGCTGCAATTCCAGTTGCGCAAACAGCGACACATTGGCGTACTCCGAGGCGTACATCTGCACCGTATAACCGTTCTTCTCTGCACGGCTCTGATCTTTCGCAGGCAAGGCTGACAATACGTCCTCGGAACGTGCAAGACAGTCGTACGCTTTCTTTAAGTCGCGCTTGGGGTTACCCCGCGATACGTAACACTTATACAAAGCAAACAACGCCGCATAATCATCGGGGTTCTGCTGCTGCAAGCTTTGCAACTCCTGTTCAGCCGGAACAAACGCGCCGCTCTTGATCTGCTCGCTGCACGGATATACCGGTTCATCGGCTATAATTGACACAGAAAACAGGATCGCAAACAGCAATCCTATAACGCGCCTCTGACTAACTATCAATTGAAACATGCCACAAAGATACAAAAACTTTTTGAATTTTGCAAAAAAAATGACAAAAAACTTGCAAAAGTCAAAAAAAAAACGTAACTTTGCATGTTTTTTGTGTCTATATGCACAGGAATCCTTACGAATAACTGAAATTACGTGATAATGGAAAAACAATTTAAGTTGTGGAACGTGATTATTGGCTGGGTGGTGTTTGCTATTGCAGCTGTCACGTATCTGCTGACTATTGAACCGACCGCATCGTTTTGGGACTGCGGCGAGTTCATCTCTTCGGCTGACAAACTAGATGTGGGTCACCCTCCCGGAGCACCGTTCTTTATGCTGATGGGACATTTCTTCTCATTGTTCGCCAGCGACGCGTCGCACGTAGCCATGTGCGTGAATGCTTTATCGGCATTGGCGAGTGCTTTCACGATCCTGTTCCTGTTCTGGACGATCACCGCGCTAGCAAAGAAACTCGTTGCGCCGGACAGCCTCTCGCACATCATCGCCCTGCTTGGCGCAGGTGCAGTAGGCGCGTTGGCTTATACATTTAGCGACACGTTCTGGTTCTCGGCGGTAGAGGGCGAGGTGTACGCTTCGTCGTCGCTGTTCACGGCTGTCGTGTTCTGGTTGATCTTGAAGTGGTACGACCATGCCGATGACGAAGGCTCTGACAAATGGCTGATATTGATTGCCTACCTGATGGGACTCAGTATCGGTGTGCACCTATTGAACCTGCTGACTATACCGGCTATCGTGCTTGTATATTACTTCCGTAAGTACGAGTTCTCGTGGGGCGGAGTGATTCTTGCACTGCTTGCCTCGGTAGGTATATTGGCGTTCGTGCTGTACGGCATTATCCCGGGTGTACCGACTGTCGCAGGTTGGTTTGAATTGGCGTTCGTCAACGGAATGGGTCTGCCGTTCAATACAGGTCTGGCTGTCTATCTCGTACTGCTGGCTGCCGCGCTCGTTTGGGCAATCGTCAGCACAGCCAAAGCCGAAAAGATTGGCACGCAACAGATCATCGCGTTCCTGTTGGCATTCACCTTGGCTGGTACGCCGTTCCTGAGAGAGAGCGTGGTGATTGGCGTACTGGTTGTGGCTGCATTGACGGCTATCCTGTTTGCCAAACGAGAGTTGGTTTCGCCGCGACTGCTGAACACCGCAAGTCTGATGATTGCCGTAATCATTATCGGCTACAGCTCGTACGCAGCACTCGTTATCCGCTCGAACGCTGACACCCCGATGGATCAGAACTCGCCGGACAACGTATTCTCGCTCAAGTATTATCTGAACCGCGAGCAGTACGGCGACACCCCGCTGCTGTACGGTCAGACCTACAATGCACCCGTTGAACTCGAGATTCGCGGCAACATGTGTATCCCCGTCGAGAAACAAGGGAACGCACAATATGCTCCCGCACCGCGCGTAGAGGGCGAAAAAGACCACTACGCCATCACCGGCTACAAGACACAATACGTGTACATGAAGGAGTTTATGATGCTCTTCCCGAGAATGTGGTCGGCACAAGGCTCCCATGTGGCTGCTTACAAAGAGTGGGCAAACATCAAAGGGCGTCGTGTGCGCTACGACTACTGCGGACAGCAGAAGACCGAGTACGTGCCTACCTTCGGCGAGAATCTGCGATTCTTCTTCCGCTACCAAGTTAACTACATGTACTGGCGATACTTTATGTGGAACTTCTCGGGTCGTCAGAATGACCTGCAGGGCTACGGCGAGATACACAAAGGCAATTGGATCACCGGTTTCCACGCTATCGACAATGCGATGCTTGGCGATCAAGATATGCTGCCTACCGAACTCAAGGAGAACAAAGGTCACAACGTATATTACATGTTGCCGTTGCTGCTCGGACTGATTGGTCTCGTTTGGCAAATAACCAAAACCGACAGCAAGCAGCTTAAAGAGAACGGATTGGTTAAGGCTGTCAAGGATCGTGTAGGTCTGCGCTCGTTCTCTGTCACTGCGTTGCTGTTCCTGCTGACCGGCTTGGCTATCGTGGTCTATTTGAACCAGACACCTTATCAACCGCGCGAGCGTGACTACGCGTACGCGGGATCGTTCTATGCGTTCTGTATATGGATTGGCTTTGGCGTGCTGGCGCTGATTGACAGCGTATCGCAATCGTTGAAGTCGGAGAGTGGCAAAACTGTGGCAGCAGTTGTGGTTACCTTGGTTACCCTACTCGTGCCTGCACAGATGGCTTCGCAGAACTGGGACGATCACGACCGTTCACAGCGTTATGTCTGCCGCGACTTCGGAGCCAACTACCTCAAGTCCTGCCAACCGAACGGCATTATCTTCTCCAACGGCGACAACGATACCTTCCCCCTCTGGTACAACCAAGAGGTTGAGGGCGTAGGCACAGATCTGCGTGTGTGCAACCTGTCGTACCTGCAAACCGACTGGTATATATCGCAGATGAAACGCCCGTACTACGACTCACCGGCATTGCCTATCTCGTGGGAGTACAAGGACTTTATGCCCGGCACTAACGAGGTCGTTTGGACGGACAACCGATTAGGTCAGCCGCTGGAGGTTAGCAAGGCGTTCCAGTTCCTGCGCTCCGACGATCCGAAGACCAAGAACCGTGAGGGTGAGAACTACCTGCCATCTGACCAACTCTACGTGCTGGCACCCGACGGTTCGCAGATCCTTATGAAGAAAGCCCGCCGGTTCACACGCTCGGAGATGATGATCATGGAAATGCTCAGTCAGAACAACTGGGAGCGCCCGATGTACTTCGCCGTAAGCGTAGGCCCGGACTACTATATGGGTCTGGAGCCGTACTTCGAGTGCACAGGTCTGGCGTACCGCATCACGCCTAACCGCTCGCCGAACAATCAGTCGCGCGTAGCGGTCGAGGAGATGTACGACAATATGATGAACAAGTTCCAGTACGGCAACTGCAAAGCCGAGGGTATCTACCTCGACGAGAACACCCAACGCATGTGCCGCACGCACAGGATGATGTTCTCGCAACTCGCCGAGGTACTCGTCAACCGTCATGATTACGAGCGCGCAACAGCCGTGCTTGACAAGGCGTTCGAAGAACTTCCGGGCACGAACATCCCCTACGACTACACTGCCGCGTCGATGGCAATTCTCTACCTGAGAATGGGTGAAAAGGACAAAGCCGCACCGGTTTTGCGTGAAGTAGCCAAGACCAGTTCCGAGTATATCCTCTGGGGCAAGTCACTCAGCAAGGAGCATCGCAAAGCGATGAAGAGCACCATTGATCACCATGACGCTGTACTCGGATATATCCTCCAGCAGTGCGAACGTAACGGTCTGCACGACATCGTTGAGGACTACTACCGCATCTACGACGCAGCAGAAATGTAGGATTACCTGCGGATAAATTCCGCGCGTAACAGACAACACAGTAAAAAACGAAAAGCATCAGCGGCAGAAGTCGCTGATGCTTTGTTATGGGCAACAGAAAGATACAAATAGTATCAATTTTTGAGCTTAAGTATCACATAGATAATGATTGGCGCAGCTACAAGCGACGAGAGCGTGGAGATAGGCAGCGAGAGACTCAGGCTGTAGGAAGCGAGTGAGACAAGGCAGTCACACAACAACAGCAGGTTGGCGCCTATCAAGGCGCAAGCAGGTACAGTCAGGCGGTGATTGGAGGTGTGCATGATGCCTCGCGCAAGATGCGGGACAGCTACGCCGATGAAGGCGATGGGACCACACCATGCCGTAACGCCGCCAGCCAGCAACGAGGTGGCAAGCACTATACCCAGACGCGTACGCGATATATTGATCCCGAGCGCACGCGCGTAGTTCTCGCCGAGAAGCAAACCGTTGAGCGGTTTGAGCAGCAAGGTAACCATCACAGCGCCTACGAGCAGTACAACAGTCATCACTTGTAATTCCTGCCAACCGACAGAGGAGAGCGAACCCAGCGTCCAGACGATGAACAGCTTGAGGGCATCGGGGTTGGCGATGTTCTGCATGATGTTCACCAACGCACCGGCTATCGCACCGACCATCATGCCGACAATAAGCAGGCTGACATTATCCTTGACCTTGCCCGCCACGCTCATCACGAGCAGCAGTACAAGTGTCGAACCGATGATAGCCGCCGTGGCAACCGTCCCTGCACCGGCACTAACCATGCCGAACAGCGAGGTACACATCACCACAAACGCTACGCCGAGGCTCGCGCCAGAACTGACGCCCAAGATATACGGACCAGCCAGCGGATTACGGAACAAGGTCTGCATCAATATGCCGCTCACACTTAGCGCACTGCCTGCCAGTATAGCCGTCAACGCCTTTGGAAGACGGATATTGAGGAAGATGTGGTGATAGATGCTGTTCGCGTCGCTCTGCTCCCACAATACACGCGGCGAAAAGAGCGTACTGCCCAAACAGACGTCTGCCAGCAGCAAAGCCAACAAGGCTACGCTGAGCAGGGTGAAGAGGAATATGTGGCGATGATTACGCATAGCGGCTGCAAAGGTACAAAAAAAAAAGCACATCTGCAAGTTTTTTGCTCACAAATGTGCAATTTTTTCAATTTTGCCTTGACAGGTTGACTGTCTGGCAGCGTGCTTACTCTTGATTGAGCGTGATGCGGCGGAAATCCTTGATGGTGACGTTCTGCTTTTTGAGTACATCCTTCACCAATTCCTTGCTCTCGCTCATGATGTAAGCCTGCTCAACGAGTGTGCTCTCCTTGAGGAACTTACCCAGACGGCCTTGGGCGATCATCTCAATCTTCTTCATATTGAGGTTAGCCTCAGCCTGTGCGGGTACGTTAGCGCGGATACCGCGAGCGATCTCAGCCTGCTCCTCTGTGAGCCAGCCTTTCGCAGTGTTGGAAGCGATATGATCGTCGCTGTCGCAGTGAGCGGGATTCAGACCAGCCTTGCGGAGCTCTTGCTCAACGGCTTTGTTGATCTCGTCCTGTTTGGTCTTCTCGATAGCTACGGCAAGCTCTTTGGCTTTCACTTCCTCAGCCACATGATCAGCGTCGAGGGCGATAGGAGCCATAGCGGCAACCTGCATCGAGATACCGTGAACGGTCTCGTGGTCAGCACCGGCATTAGCAGCTACGAGTGAGGAGAGTTTGTTACCAAGGTGGTTGTAAGCGTCAACAACGTCACCCTCGAGGAAGGTGTAGTCGCTGAGTTCCATCTTCTCACCGGTAACACCCGAACGCTCGGTTACGAGGTCTTGAGCGGTGAAGTCACCGATCTTCAGTGCCTTAAGCTCTTCGAGGTTAGCGGGACGGTTGGTGAAGGCAGCGTCAAGGATGAGCTTAACCATGCCAACGAAGTCAGCGTTCTTGGCAACGAAGTCCGTTTCGCACTTCACGCCAACGATGCAGCCGAAGCCGTTCTCAGCCTTGGCGAATACAGCACCCTCGGAAGCCTCACGCTCCGAACGCTTAGCAGCGATAGCCTGACCGCGCTTACGCAGCAGGTCTTTAGCAATCTCGAAGTCGCCGTTAGCCTCCTCAAGGGCTTTCTTTACGTCCATCATTCCGGCACCGGTGATGTCACGCAGTTTTTTGATATCAGCTAATGTAACAGCCATAATTCTAATTAAAAATTAAAAATGCAAAATTAAAAATTATTCGGCGGCGGGT
>CADBAZ010000054.1 GCA_902792835.1 uncultured Bacteroidales bacterium | reverse complement strand
TATCGCGTTCAGTCTGGCTATGCTCAAGAACCGCCGGTGGATTCCTTCGTACTACAGCTACGGCACGGTGATCATCAAGCAAGCCACGGGCTACGGAGCGACATCGCTGATGCGCGGATTCAGCATCGACGAGGGCATGAGCAATGTGAACAACCAAGTGCTTACTTTACGTTCGTATGACCTCATCGGTCGGGCGATCGACTCATTGCCGTTCCTGGATGTAGAATACATCACCATGGGTCGCTTCAAGACGCGTAACCTGTACCACAACACGCCGTTCACCATCGAGACAACGCAGGTCGACGAGCGCGCGTACAGTATTCTGTTCCGCTTGGATATACAAGAGGACGGACTACTCACCGTTTCGATTGATGACGACGAGTCGGAGAATCCGATGCGCGTCGAGACGCACTATGGAGAGTTCTTCGAGACGCCGTATTTCGCGGGATATATACTGCCCACACAATTCCTGGCAAGCAAAGGGCGGATGTTCTTCCGGTTCCGCTCGCGTGAATCGCTGATCACCGAGTTCATGAACCGCATGCAGCTGAACTTCCTGCAACAGAGTTCGACGGTGCTTTGCATCGGTCTGACCAGCGAGACGCCGGAACGCGACTGCGAGTTCATCAACAAGCTGTCGGATATCTTCCTGTTGCAGAACCTGGAGCGCAAGAACGAACAGGCAGAGAACTCCATCCGATTCATCAACGAGCAGTTGGTTGTGCTGCAACGCTCGCTGGAGACCTCCGAGGGCGAGATGACAGCCTTCCGTCAGGAGAATAGATTCGTAGATGTCGGCTCGTATGCTTCGCAGCTGATGTCGATGATCTCCGGTTACGACCAGCAAGTGCTGCAACTCCGACTGAAAGAGACCTATCTCGATTACCTGGACAACTACCTGCATGAGTCCATCGAGCAAGGCACGGTGATTGCGCCTGCATCACTCGGACTGAATGAGCAGATGCTAATGGGATTAGTCACCCAACTCAACGAATTGCAGATCCAGCGCGGCGAACTAACCGAGAAGAACGTTTACTACGCCAAATATACCAAGGACATCGAGAACGTCAAACTCACCTTGGCAGAGGTGCTCAAGTCGATGCGCAAATCGCTGGAGATAGAGAAGCAAGACCTCAAGGAGCGCTATGCCGAAGTGGAGCAGAACATCCAACACCTGCCCGAGAAAGAGCTGCAGATGGTTGCCATCGAGCGTAACTACCGCATTGACGACAACTACTACACCTTCTTCCTGCAGAAACGTGCCGAGTCGGAGATCCAGAAGGCTTCGAACATGCCGGATAACGAGATCCTTGACCGCGCACGTACTACTTCGAAACTGGTGAACGAGAAGGTGAAGAAGAAAACGATGACCACCTTCCTGGCTATCGGTTTCATTATTCCCTTGCTGCTTATCATCCTCTCCGAGTTGCTGAACGATAAAGTGCGCACGCCGAAAGAAGTGGATAAACTCTCGAAGTTCCGCTTGATCGGTACGTTGCGTCACGCCCGTTCGCAGAACCCTACCCTGGTCAAGACTTCGCCGCGCTCCGGCTATGCCGAGATGCTACGCGCTATGCGAACGCGTATTGAGTTCATCGTCGGGCGTAAGGAGAAACTCTGTATATGCGTTACCTCTGCCGAGTCCGGTGACGGTAAAACGTTTATGTCCACCAACCTTGCAGCCCTGTACGGCATGACGGGCAAGAAGACATTGCTCATCGACCTTGACGTGCGCAAGCCGAACGTTCACACCAAACTGGCGGTAGATAACGGCGTAGGTATGACGAACTATCTGATCGGCGAGTGCGCAGAAGACGAGCTAATCCTTCACAACGAGAATTTCGACTTCGACTTCATCCGCGCCGGTGCTGTTCCGCCTAACCCGGGCGAGCTGATCCATAGCGACAAGTTGCATGAGTTCATCAACAAGATGCGTGAGCAGTACGAATATATTGTAATCGACACCTCGCCTATCGGTCAGGTGCCCGATGCCTTGTCGCTGGTGGCTGATACAGATATCACGATCTTCGTTATCCGCTGCTTGCAGACGTCCAAATCGTTCTGCTCGCAGGCACTCGAAGCACTGGAGGAAGATTACGCCGACAAGATTCATCTTGTGCTGTCGGATATCCCGACCGAAGGCTTCCACTCGGGCTACGGTTACGGTTACGGCTACGGCTACGGAGGCAGGAGACAATACGGTTACGGCTCAAGATATGGCTATGGCTATGGTTATGGCTACGGCAGCAAACATCATTCATCCAAAGACAAACAGAAACGCCGCATGCCGCTCAAGCAGCAGATCTGGCTCATGATAGATGATGCTATCCACCGCCGTCGCCACAACCCGTATAACTACTACTCCGAAGACGAGGATTAACCCGCACACAGCCAAGCTTGGCTGCCACGAAACAGAATGGATATATTAGCTAAGATAGAAGGCTTGGAGGGCAAGTTCCATGAGATTAACTTGCTGCTCACGGACCCTGCGGTGATTGCCGATCAGGCAAGGTATGTGCGTCTGAATCGCGAGTACCACGATCTGGAACGCGTACTCTCGTCTGCCGGCAAGTACAAACAGGCGGTGATGGAGTTAGCCTCAGCCAAAGAGGTATTCTTCCACGAGCAGGATCCGGAGATGAAGGAGCTGGCACGTGAGGAGATTGACTCTCTCGAAGCCCAATTGCCTGCCTTGGAGGAAGATGTCAAACTCCAACTCCTGCCGCAAGATCCCGAGGACGGCAAGAACGTAGTGATGGAGATCCGCAGCGGCACGGGCGGTGACGAGGCGGCATTGTTCGCCGGTGACCTGTTCCGCATGTACACCAAATACTTCGAAGTCAAAGGCTTCAAATACACTGTTTCCTCATTCTCGGAAGGTGCAGTGGGCGGCTACAAGGAGATCATATTCAACGTAACCGGTCAGAACGTGTACGGCACGCTCAAGTACGAGAGCGGTGTACACCGTGTACAGCGCGTGCCTGCGACGGAGACACAAGGTCGTCTGCATACATCAGCAGCCACGGTTGCCGTGCTGCCCGAGGCAGATGAGTTTGAGGTACATATCAACGAGGGTGAGATCAAGTGGGAGACATTCCGTTCGGGCGGAGCAGGCGGTCAGAACGTCAACAAAGTGGAGTCCGGCGTGCGGTTGCGCTATATGTGGAAGAATCCCAACACCGGCGAGGTGCAAGAGATACTAATCGAATGTACGGAAACCCGCGATCAGCCTAAGAACAAGGAACGCGCGCTCTCGCGCCTGCGCACGCAGATCTACGACAAGGAGCACCAGAAGTACATCGACGACATCGCCTCGCGTCGTAAGACGATGGTTTCCACCGGCGACCGCAGCGCGAAGATTCGCACGTACAACTACCCGCAGGGACGCATCACCGACCACCGCATCGGCTACACGGTGTATAACCTCGCCGCGTTCATGGACGGCGATATCCAAGGCGTGATCGACGCACTCACCGTAGCGGAGAACGCCGAGCGGCTGAAAGAGGCGAACCTGTAGTATGCAGCCAAGCTTGGCTGCAACAACAATCATGTATTTATTCTACGCAAACGATATCCCAGCATCCATTGCTATCGGACAAACCGTTACGCTGGATGACGAGCAGAGCGCGCACGCTGTGCGCGTGTTGCGTCATGCGGCAGGTGATACCATCCACATAGCCGACGGGCGAGGGAACCTGTATGAGGCAATCATCACCAACCCGCATCCCAAGCATTGCGAGGCGCAAGTCCGGCAGATTACGCCGCAAGCCAAGCACCACCGCGCTGACGTGCATATAGCCGTTGCGCCGACAAAGAATATCGAGCGCATGGAGTGGTTGTCGGAGAAATGTACGGAGATAGGCGTAGATAGGATCACGCCCCTACTCTGCCGCTACTCTGAGCGCAAGGTTATTCGCACCGACCGGCTGCAAAAGATCATCCTCTCTGCCGCCAAGCAGAGCCTGTCAGCTTATCTGCCTGAGCTCAACGAACTCACACCCTTCAAAGATTGCATTCTGAATGCCACCGAGCAGCGACGCTACATAGCGCACTCGTCGCCGTGGCTCGACAAGAAAGACCTGCGCGACGAGTTGCGCAAGTCCGATGCGTCGGCGTCGGCTATTGTACTCATTGGTCCGGAAGGCGGATTCAGCGACGAAGAAGTGCAGTTGGCTATCGAGCACGGGTTTGTGCCGGTCAGTCTGGGCGATGCGCGTCTGCGTACCGAAACAGCTGCCATCGTGGCTTGCATGATGGTCAACTATGTTTGAAAGTTTGAAGGTTTGAAGGTTTGAAGGTTTGAATGTTTGAATGTTTGAATTCAATAGACAAGTCGTGGCTGCTCGCCATCAACGGCGCGCATACACCGTGGTGGGATGCTGTGTTCTGGCAGATTAGTCAGGCAGCCACATGGCTACCGCTGTACGCGCTGCTGATAATATGCATGTTTGTCACGCTGCGCGGGCAACGCACGGCTGTGGATCTTGGGTTGCTACGCGTCCACTCTATCCCGACGATCGTTTTTGCGCTACTGATGATAGCCATAGCCGTTGGCGGCTCGGATCTGATATGCGCACAACTGATCAAGCCGCTTGTAGCCCGTCCGCGCCCGACGCACGACGCCGAGATCGGTGCACTGATCCATGTGGTGAACAACTACCGCGGCGGAATGTACGGCTTTTGCAGCAACCATGCGGCAAATACGATGGCTTGCGCGGTGCTGTGCTCAGCCATCTTCACGCACGGCAAGCGGTGGACAGCACATCTGTACATCACCTTGCCGATGATGATCTGGGTGATGCTGAACTGCTATAGCAGAATGTATCTGGGAGTACACTATCCGCTGGATATAGCGGCAGGATTAGTGGTGGGCAGTGTTATGGCTGCGGTGGTGTGGCTTCTTGGTCGAGGCTATCTTTATCCGCGCGATGCGCACGAGCGCCCTGCTGACGCGGAATAGCCTGCAAGCGTTCGAACTGCTGAGGACTGAGGATGCCTTTCAGTTCGCCCAACAGACGGTTCATCCGCTCGACAGCCTCTGAACGGCTGCTGACCTGCTCACGCGACTTGGCGTAACGCAGATGAACGCGGTAAATAGTATCGCGCAGCAACGAATCGCGGATGTCCAGATCGCGCACAAGCATCTCTGTTTGCTTCATCGCCCGCTCTTCCGCCGTACGGCGAGGTACAGACTCCTGTGCACGAACAAGCATTCCGACAGCAGCCAGACACAACACAAGCACTATGCGCAAACAGTAACTCATAACAATAAAAACTAAGCAAAAATCGTGCCAATGAATACGGAATGGCTCATAGCGCGCAGATTGTATTACTCATCAGCTTCCCATCGCACTGCCCGACCGGCAGTACGTGTGGCGTTGGCGGGTATAACCATCGGCGTAACTGTCATGTTGATAACCGTTTGCGTAGTCATTGGCTTCAAGCGTACGGTGACGGAGAAAGTCGCGGGATTCGGTGCGCACATTCAGATCACAAGCTTCGACAACAACAATACCTACGAATACCAACCCGTCTATGCTCCGGACAGTCTGCTGAATCTGCTCACGCATATACCGCACGTAACGGCGGTCAATACCTTCACCACCAAACCCGGTATGCTCAAGACCAACGACGACTACCAAGGCATTGTGCTCAAAGGGCTACCTGTGGACGGCGGTTGGCAGTTCTTTCGCGACAACCTGATCGAAGGCACATTGCCGCAACAGCCCAACGAGATCCTGCTTTCGCAAGAGAATGCGCGCCTGTTGGGGCTTTCGGTGGGAGAGTCTGTGCTGTGCTACTTCGTAGGCGACGCACTCAAGGTACGCCGGTTCACGATCAGCGGCATCTATAGTTCGGCATTCACCGAGTACGACAAGTTGTTCGTGCTTTGCCCGCAGCCTACCGTCACCCAACTCAACGGCTGGGAACCCGAGCAGGTAGCCGGCATAGAGCTGCGCATAGATAATCTGTTCTATCTCGACCAGACCTACGACGAGGTGTACTACACCGTAGCCAACCGCCTGGATGACGAGGGCAGCGCGTATTATCCGCAGAGCCTGATTCAGACGCATTCGGCAGTATTCTACTGGCTGGATCTGCTGGACATGAATGTGGTGGTAATCATTCTGTTGATGCTTGCTGTGTCGGGCTTCAATATCGTCTCGGGACTTATTATCCTTATTCTGGATGCTATACCGCTCATCGGCATCCTCAAGGCTCTTGGAGCCAACAACCGGTTCATCCGACGGATCTTTATTCATGAGGCAACCATACTGATCGGCAAAGGCATGTTGTGGGGAAATATCCTCGGTTTGGCACTGACAGCCGTGCAATACTTCCTGCATCTCATCCCCTTGGATGCCGCGACGTACTACGTCTCGTACGTGCCTGTCACCTTCCCGTGGCTGTGGCTGGTTGCACTGAATCTGCTCATCCTTGGCGTGAGCATGCTTACCCTACTCGCCCCCGCCTCGCTCGCCACACGCATCTCACCGGCGAAAGTGATGCATTTCGAGTAAAGGCATTGCAAACAAGTGATGCATTTCGACAATACAACAATAGCGTGCCGCAAAGCACGCTATTGTTTTGTATCCTATCTGCGATTTACAGCGCTCGGAGTTGCTCCAGCATCGAGTCGCCAAGTTCGGACTTCTTGCGGATGTGCTCGAGCACGGCGAGCACGAACGAGTTGCTCTCGAACCGACCACGTACGTTCTCGAAGTCGAGGTTCGTTTGCTCGTCGTTGCCGTCCGCACCGAATCCTGTGCGGGCATTCAGGTTGAACTCTTTCTTGGCATCGTCATAAACCATGCGGTCAAGACTGATGACAGCTTCTTCCCAGGCTTCGATGGTATGAATCAGGTCAGCTATCTCTACTTGCTCGACTTTCTTTCCCCAGACTTGCTCGAGTTTTTCGAGAGCCCACGTCCACTCGTACGAGTAGTAGTTCGCGTGCATCTGTTCGAGCCGCTGCTGCGCCTCATCAAGCGAGGTGAGTTTGCCGTTCTGGATATCATCCAGCAGACATGTGATCTCCGACTTAGGCGCGAGCATGCCCGAGCAGTCCACCCATTCGCCGAGTCCTATATTACTATCCGGACGGAGCGCACGGCGCAGTTCGTCGAGGTTATGCCACTCTGTCTTTTCCAGACGCGAGATCAGCGAGTTGCCGAGGAATTTCTTGATGCCGATGTTATAGAGTTCGATACCTTTGCGCAGCGAACTGTTGCGGATCTTGCAGTTCTGGTAGGAGTAAACCTCTGTTCCCTCACCCGAAAGGTGCATAATATCGCGCAACACTTCCTGTCCGCGGTACATCTTTTGGATGGTGTAGGGCGAGAGCAGGTTGTAGTTGATCAGATCCAACTTGTGCGGATCTTTGCGGTTGTCACGCTTCGGCCACTTCTGCGCGTCACGGATCGTACCTACCGAACGCAGATTGACTGCCGGCACGATATAACTCTCCGTAGCATTCTCTATCATGTACGAGAACGGCAGCGCGGAGGTGTCGCTGTGCTTGGTGTGACGACCCATAACGAGGGTGAACGCACCGATCTTGGCAGGCCACAGCAGGTAGGAGTCCGAGGTAGTCTTAGCGCCACGCTCTGCCATGCCTTGGTGAATAGGACCAAGCTTGTACATATGGTTACTCTGGTTGCTACCCGAACCGGCATTCAGGAACGAGAACATACCTGCAATCAGCAGCGTCGATTTGTGGTGCGTTACGGTGTACGGGCCTGCGAAGATAGCCGTAGCCTCGCCGTGGAAACCTTGGCAGTTGCAGAAGAACAGCGACTCCAGTGCGGAGTAATGCTTACCCATCTCGCAGCCTTGTCCGACGAAACATTTGCCGACCAAGGTACTGTCGGTGATGCTTACGCCCGAGCAGATGATAAAGTCGTTGCACTTCACGCCCGAACCGATCTTCACCGGAGCACTCTCGTTGGAGTTCACCGAACCGTTCTTGAGCACCGATGCGCCGGTGATCTGTGCAAAGTCGCCGATGCGCACGTTCTTGATGCTGCCGCAGTTGATGATGCGCACGTTATTGCCGATGAATCCCATATCGGAGCGTTGGCTCTCGGCGTAGGCGTCGATCATCTGCGTCAATCGGTTGATCATCTCCGGACGGTGGCGATAGAGGGTAAGGAAGTACGCGAGGTGCGCAGACAGATGGTCGAAGATAGGTATCTCACGACCGCCGCCTTCGTTCATCACCGGAACGCGCACACCGTTACCGAAGGTGGATGTACCGTCCACGACGATGGAGTTGACGTTCTCGATGCAGGTGTTGTCGCCCACACGGTAGTTAGCCATGTAGTTGTGTACATTGTAGATGTGTACGTTATCGCCGAACTCGCAGTTGTGAATCGTGGAGCGATAGATGCCGCTGTGTACGGTGAATCCGCCGGGCAGAGTATATTCGGTCTGCAAACGACCGATCTTCACCTTGCCGGAGAATGCTACTTGTCGGATATACTCGGGATGAAAGGGTTCGGCAACTTCTATCTCCGCCCAGTTACGGGCTGTGCAGCCTTGTGCTGTGAGTTGTTGAATTTCTTGTTGTGTTAACTTACGCATTTTCAAATTTCAAATCTCAAATTTCAAATTTTCAAACAAATCTATATTCTGTTACTTGTCGATAGAGTTGTCCCGGACGCAGGATCGGAGACGGGAAGTTCGGATGGTTGATGGCATCGGGGCAGTTCTGCGCCTCGAGGCACACGGCGTGCTGGATGTCGTATTGCTTGCCACCCTTGCCGACGTTCTGCTCCACGAAGTTGCCCGTATAAACCTGCAACGCCGGAGCAGTGGTATAAACCTCCATCGTCCGACCGTCGGCACTGAGCACAGCCACCTTACGGAAACTCGGGTCTTTCTTGTTCTGCTGACGCTCCTCGTCGGTAGCCGGACGGCATATCCAGTTGTTGTCGATACCTCTACCCGGTGCGAAGAACGGATTGTTGATGCGATCGCCTATGCGTACCGGCTCGCGGAAATCCATCGGCGTACCGGCTACGGGCAGGATCTCGCCTGTAGGAACAGCCGTATCGTCAAACGGCGTATATTCGTCGGCAAACACCTGCAACACATGATCATCCACTCGTCCCTTGCTCTCACCGGCAAGGTTGAAGTACGCGTGGTTGGTGAACCCGACCAAAGTGGGTCTATCGGTTATCGCCTCGTAGGTAATCTTCAAGCCGTTCTCGCGCGTCACGGCATAGGTCACCTCAACATCCATGTTTCCGGGGAATCCTTCCTCTTCGTGGATAGAGCGGTAATGGAACGTAACCGAGTAAGACGTCTGACCGACAACCTCCCAGATCTTCTCATTAAAGCCGTGAATACCACCGTGCAGGCAGTTCTTACCGTTGTTCTGCGGCAGTTGGTAATCGATACCGTCAAGCGTGAACTTGCCGTCCTTGATGCGGTTCGCCACACGCCCGATCACGGCGTTGAAGTAGGTCTCCTTGTCCATCCACTCGCCTAAGGTGTTGAATCCGAGCACAACGTCGGCTTTGACGCCTTCCTTGTTCGGCGTGACGAGCGAAACGATCTTCGCACCGTAGTTAGTGACTTGCGCCACTAACCCGGTCGAACTGCGCAGGGTAAACAACCCCACCCGCAGTTGTCGTTTCTTTCCGCCCTGCATAACGGGCAGAATCGTATTGAATGATTGTTCGTTAATCATAACATCATCGTTTTCCGCATCCGCCATACATGGCGGATACATTGCATTACTCCAAGCGGCGTGCGCCGTCACTGATCTCGGCTACGTAGAACTCCGGCTTGATGCCTGTGATGCGCTCGTAGTTCTCGCCTACCTGTTTCTTGAACTGCTCGATAGCCTCGTCCTTGACGAGCGAAACAGTGCAACCGCCAAATCCGCCACCGGTCATACGGCTGCCGAGTACGCCGGGCACTTTCCATGCCTCTTCAGCCATCGTGTCGAGCTGCAGACCGGTTACCTCATAGTCGTCACGCAGGCTGACGTGGCTCGCGTTCATCAGTTTGCCGAACTTCTCTATATCGCCGGCTTTCAGTGCCTTAACGGCATCGGCTGTACGTTGTACTTCACCAACGACGTGGCGCGCACGTTTGTGGGCTATCGGGTCGGTGATGGCGTTCTCTATCTGCTTGAACTCAGCCTCCGTCAGTTCGGCGAGGTTCTTGAGTTCGGGACGAACGGTGCGCAGCTGCTTGAGTGCGAGTTGGCACTGGGCAACGCGGTCGTTGTACGCGCCTGAATCCAAGTGGTGCGGCGAGTGGGTGTTGGCAATAACCACCTTGATGCCATTGAGTTTGACGGGCACATGCTCGAACTCCAAGGTATCGCAGTTCAGGTGGATTGCGTGGTCTTTCTTGCCCCACGACGATGCGAACTGATCCATTATACCGCAGTTCACGCCGGCGAACTCGTGCTCAGCCAACTGACCGATCTTTACTACCTCCAGCGCAGCACTACTGCTCAATCCTGCTCCGGCAGGTACATTGCCCCAGATGAGTATATCTAATCCTTGGTCAAACTTGTGTCCCTGACGTACGTACCACGCCATGCAACCCATCGGGTAGTTCACCCAACTCTTGCCGGGCAGCGGCTCAGTGAGTTTGTCAAGGGGTACTTCGACAACCTCGGGCATATTCAGCGACTTGAAGCGCATAGCCTGTGTGCCGTTGGGAGCAAGCAGCAGATACGTACCGAACGACAGGGCGCAGGGGAACACGCTACCTCCGTTGTAGTCGGTGTGCTCGCCGATAAGGTTAACACGACCCGGTGAGAAATACACGGCCGAAGCTTCTTTGCCGTACGCCTGTGCGAAGGCTTGTTTCATTTCTTTTATTTCCATGATAACCACAAGTTTCCGGGCAGCATTGGCAGGATCATGCACCACTGCAGGTGCAGCATTATCAAGTGACTGATATACAGCCTGAATCTCAATAGCATCCTCAATGAGTTCAGCTACAGGCTGCCAGCCGAGGAACTTAAATCCATCGATAGCAGGTGCTTCGGGGAAATGGAATACGAAAATCTCGTTGCCCAATATTTTTTTGGACTTGTCCAGATAGTTGATCGTCAGCGTCTTGCTTTCGCTTGCGCCGCCTGATGCCAGCGGATTATTCTCCTTAAACTCTGCATCGCAGAAATATACAGCATCAAGATTGAGTTGTGCACCTGTTGCGCTTCCGGAAAGAAACACAAATACATTCACACCGGCCTTAACTTCCTGATTAGCCAACGCATTAGCGAACTGCGTCATCGGAATATAGAAATCATGCCACTCGCCATCGCGCTCAAAGTCAGCATACACAGCACCGCCATCTACTGACTGCGAGCCAAGAACGAATTTCGTACCATCACTGCCGAAGATATAGAAGCAGTGGCTGGAGTTGTCGGTGGATTTAATTGCAAGGTGGAGATAGTAGTTTTCTGGATTAGCTACGATAGCCTCTTTGAGTGCCTTGACATTTTGCCATCCGTTACCTGCCTCTGTCAAACAAAAGCCGCCACCCGACCAGCCGGCATTTCCTACTACCAAAGAAACGTAGCCGTCGTTGTTGCCATAGAAGTTCTTACCGGAAGCCACCCCCGCTGTGTACGTTCCATCCCAGATATAGAGGAACTGATCCACTTCATTGGGTTGAAAACTTGCAGCTACATAAGGTGCAACTGTTTCAGAAGACGCTCCGTCCAGAACGATAGGCCATATTTGCATGGCAGACAGGTTGCTCGCTACCACAAGCGCGAGCGCAACAAAAATAGATTTTTTCATTGCCTTGATGTTTTTTAGGTTAATATGTTGGTTAATTTACTGCGGAATTACACCTACACCGGCTTGCCCACCGTCTTGCAATCCGGGCAATCCTCCACTCACTCCTTGAAGCACAGCATAAGAATGAATAGGTGTGATGACTGTAGATGGAGCCGTATAGTGCTTATTTATATTGATTGCTTTCATAATACAAACTATTTACTTGTTGAACATTCTATTTGACATTGCTATCATTTCACCAACATACCTTGCGCGTTGTACGTACGTCCATCGCGTAAAATATACAATGCACCATTATGCAGATATTTTTCTACATTTGCATTGGGCTTTACGTCTAAAGCATCAATATCCGTAGCGACCTGATCAGCCAACACAATGCGCGCCGCTCTGACGGGAGCTGGAGAGCCTGCGGGAATCTCAAAGTAGCAACGGAAAGCACCCATATTTGTGCCACCGGCTGCCGGTGAGTACAGGTAGTTATTCGGTCCAACGAAACGCTGGTTGTCAGCATTAAGAGTAATCAAATCATATGTGCCTACAAAATGCATGACGGCATCACCGGATACTATAGGTGTCACACTCTTAATTGTAACACCTTCAAACGTAGGAGCAGTCGCAACTGCGGTTGTCGGTTTAAGCATGTATGCTTTACCTGCTGTAAGTGCGCTAACGTAATCAAAATTCAAATGTATCAATGAGCCACGATCTTCCGAGCCTGTCATTTCTGCCAGTTGGTAACCCGCGCCAAACACTTCAATCAATTGCTCATTCGTCAAATCAAACGGCAAACAGATGGTGTACCATTCGTTAGCTGTTACGAATGTACGATTGAATTCAACATCCATGAGGTCATTGGCGTGAATGCTGATTTTGTCCGAATTATCCAATGCATCATCAAGAGCCAGAAGAGTATTCGGCTCCGAATTCTCAGCACCAACAGTGTAGGATATATTGCAGTTATCAGCACCATTCACAAATTCAGCACGGAAATAGAAATTATGTGCATCGCCATCTACAAACGGACCATCATTTGTATAAGTGGCATTTCGCTTTCCCTCATCTTGAGACATGGTGTACCAATTATCGTTATGATTAATCTTCATTGCGATACCTTCAATAGGCTCTGACAAGTGTGTTTGGTAAATCAATTTATGATCAATAGTTCGCGTGATGCTATAATTGAATGCCACCGGATTGCCTTGAATATGGAATTTACCTGTACCATACCAAGTTGCAGCTTCCAGAACACCAACTATCGTTACTGTACATGTAGCCTCCACGTCATTAAATGTAGTAGCACGGACGGTCGTTGTGCCTACGCCTACCGGATGTACCAAGCCACCTACTACAGTAACGATATCCTCATTGTCCGAAGTCCACGTCAAACTCTGATTAGCAGCGTCGCGGTGATGAATCTCGGCTGTCAGTTGTAAGTCTGCATCTGTCAAACTCATTGATATACTTGAGTTGCTCAATTTCACAACAGATGGTTCAATCGTCGGCATTACATTATCCGAGCCTACCGTATATGCAATATACACTTGGCTGGAACCATTAGCAAAATTGGATTGAATAAGAATAGTTAATTCATCGCCGGCACTATATGTCTGTGCTGTAGTCCCTTTCTTCCAGCCCTCCTCTTCACCATCAGTTACGTTAATCCCTGTCCAACTGCCATTGATGTTCATTGATGCACCAACAAGTCCGGGCTTATCACCTTGACGCTTAACGTGAGCAACTATATGGTGGTCGGTTGTATATTCAATGCGATAGGTGTAATCCAAATCATGATCCGTTCCATAACCGTACCAATTATGCGAAGTGGATGCCTGAACCGTTACGGAGCAAGTAGCCTTGACATCTTCCGTAACTTTTGCGGTAATGATTACATTGCCGGCAGCCACAGGAGTAACGACACCATTGGAGACAGTAGCTACATCTGCGTCGGAAGTCTGCCAAGTAATATCAGCACTCATGTATGCCGGAGTAAAGGTCGGCACAAGCGTCAGGGTATTGCCCATATCCAAAGTAGCCTCAGTCTTATTCAGTGCGATAGCTGTAACTTCCGGATCTACACAAACTTGTGTATATTCAATATTCGTCAATTGCGGGAATTGAGCCTCAAAACCACCTTGTAACACCACGTAAAGCGGACTTGTCATGTATGGTTCTTTGTCACAGCTAAAAGTTACCGTCAATGTATGATTGTTATTCGACAATACTCCTTGATTTCGAATATCTATCACATGGACATTATTAGGTTTATAGAAGTTTGTTCCGCCAAAATTGCTTAAAGCCTCTGTAGTACGTACTATTAACTGATACTCATTCTCACCCGAACGTTTCATAGTAACATACGCATCGTGCTCTTGACCACCATTGCTGGAGTGAAGTAGTGTGTTGCAATAGGTCGTACCCAACGCACGGAAATTAGCGGTGAGGTTCATTGCAGCATCAACTGTTGCATTGAAAGTGGCATTGGTGTTGCCATTTGACCAGTTAACGAAGATATATCCGTCATTAGGCGTAGCCGAGAAGGTAACTTCCGTTCCGTCTGCCACCATTCCTCCTTCGGGAGCCAGACCTGATTCGGTAACTACTATGGATGCCGTTCCGAACGAAGCGTTGTTGGCAGTAGCCGAGACAGCATGTAATCCGGTAGCCGTCTTCCAGAAATAGACATTATCCAAAGCTACTTTTCCAGTGATGGCATCAAAGGCCTCAAACTTAAACCAACGAACATTATCCACATTTGCACCGGCTTCAAACTCGCTCAAAGGAATATCGAAACTCTTCCATCCGCTTCCGTCGTGCGACAAACGTAAGTCTCCGGTTCTTCCTCCGTCATTAATGCGGATAAGAATCGTATTACATGCTTGCAGTGACCATATATCAATGTGCAGATACTCCATAGCGGATGCATCTACACCCATACCCGAACCGCGATATTCCGATTGGGCTATGATGGCATTGGCACCATCATCGTACATACCCCATGTTGTGAATACCGGGGCAGATCCGGAACGGTCGTAAATGAGACAATTGTCTCCGCTAATGTTTTTCTCCATATAGACAGGCATTCCTGCGAAACCATCTTTGTCAAACGAATGTTCCAGAATTGAAGCAAACGCATCGCAATAAATCGGGCGAATTTCTTTTCCTGTTCCGCTTGGAACGGGAGCAGCAACCAAAGGTATAGAAGTGTCCTGAGTGGTAGTAGCTGATACATTCACGCTATTAGCCGATTCATTACCGGCTGCATCCAAAGCGGTGATAGTAAACGTATAACTTGTTTCTGCATTCAGCCCCGTAACGGTGATAACACCGGCTTCGGCTGTCTGCGACTGATCCACGCCGTGGGTAGCATCCACAACGTGGAACTGGGTTACAACTCCGTCTTCCGGATCGGTAC
This sequence comes from uncultured Bacteroidales bacterium, assembly GCA_902792835.1. Classification (GTDB taxonomy): domain Bacteria; phylum Bacteroidota; class Bacteroidia; order Bacteroidales; family Paludibacteraceae; genus Colicola. Next base: position 5,719 of record CADBAZ010000054.1, on the reverse strand, counting down.
CAGCAACGGCTATGGTCACTTGGTCATACGAAGGATCTCCACTTAACGATGCTGAAGTCATAGTGGGAGGGTTATGATCATCAATGCTTGCATGGTCTCCGTAAACCTCAAACTCCCAAATGGAAATACCCCAATTAATATTCGCTCCATTACGGGCAAATATCTTTATATATCGACATATATACGGAGAAGCAGAAAAATCATATTCATTGTAATCTGCATTAGTATTGCCGACTTTCGGATTGGTAGTATAAGTGCCGATTATTGTCCATGAAACTGCATTGTTCGACACCATTAAATCGTAATCATTCGGGAAAGCTCCTTCAAAAAGGATTTTAATCGTTTCTACAGAATAAAAATCTCCTAAGTCAACATACCACCAATCTTGTGCTCCAGATGCGGGATAGTGAATACCACCTTCAGAACTCCAACGAGAATTTTTATCGCCATCGTTCGCAGCTACATGAGTTCGTTCATTGTTTGCATCGTATCCTGACGCAGTAGTCTTGCCCTTGGCAATATTCCAGCCCGTTAAATCTTCCGGCTCGCCATCTGCATAGTAAACGGTAAAAGTGTATGTAGTACCACTACAAACAACCGTAAATTCTGTTTCTTGCTTCTTAAATGCGTCTAAATGCGGAAAGAAACCTGCACCTTCGGTATGATAGTCAGCTGCATCCAGCGAAATGGCTCCGAATTCAGCAGAAGGCATTGCTATATGAATAGATGCATGCCCGCCATTTGTTTGCAGGTTGTTTATAAAACCACTTGCTCCGCCAGGTAACTCAGGAGTCGAAACGGCTTTGATCTTGTTTGTGTACTTTCCATCAACGCCACCGTTACCAAGCCAGTTGTAGCCACTCCAATCAATCGCAAATCCTGCGACACTCACGCACAGCAGTGCGAAGATCGTTAAAAGTTTTTTCATAATATTATCAGTTTTATTGTTATCTCTTTGTTATGGTACAAACCCGCATGCCTTCCCGCATGCCATAAAACATACAAAGTTACAAAAAAAATCCCACATTTGCAAATTTTGAAGGATTTTTTTAGGATATGTCAGCAAAAAAATTACATTTTTCTCCAAATCGCAGAAATTACCTCCCTTTTCTTGTGCCTAAACCGGAAAAATCACCCTTCGCACAAAAAAAAATACATAGAATTGTTGCAAATGTCAAAAATTTTTCTTACCTTTGCAGCCGATTGTAATTTTATAAAAAACTTAGTTACAAAACTTAACATGAAAAAATCATTCTCAAAAATCATGCTATTCGCTGTATTAGCTGTAGCAATGTGCGCTTGTAAATCATCTGAAGGAAACACGCCGACGGATTCGACGATGCCGAAGATCTCGCGCAATTTTGACGAACTGACCACATGGTTTGCCGAGGCGGTCAAACGCACGCATCCTTATGTAACATCCGCTTGGAATAGCGATGCGGACATTGCAGACTTCAACCTGCTGCTGGTCAACGAAGAGAAGAACCGTATCGTCAAGATAACGCCGGGTGGCAAGAAAGAGTTGCCGGAAAGCGAGTGGTCGGATCAACTCAGAAACGAGTTACTCACGATCAGTTCGTACGGTTATACCACGATCAATGACGTCAACCACACCCTTATCGTATGCAGTTTTGCCTTTTTCGACGAGAAAGCCCAGATGACCAAAGAGACTCTTGGCTATGTGTTCACGGACGAGGAGATTGTGTACGATTGGCTGGCATTGTTCTATCATGAGTCTTTCCACCATTTTGTGCAACGACGGGACAAAAATTGGAAATCCTCCGGGCAAGAGAGCGACCGTTCGCAGAGCTATCCTATTGACTACAAGCCGCGCATCTATCGCAAGTTAGCTTTGATAGCTTTGAAACAGGCTTGGCAGGATGAGTCGGTCAAGGCTGCTCAATACGCACGCGCCAAATATTGGATGAACAAGTATGAAGCGAACTACGCACAAGAGGCGTCGTCAATCAAGGATTACGATATCGACGAAGCTTCGGCAGAGTATTTCTCGCGATTCATTATGCATTCGGCTTTCCCGTCCTTTAATGCCTTGTTTGATATTGATGGGGTAAATATCGCTACGGGCGTAGATGTCGAGAGTTACATGCAATGTGTTGCCTTGCAACTGCTGCGTCGTGACGGACGTTTGAGCGAAGCTGTTGAGGCATGCAAAAAGAGTACACTGACACCCATCAACTGCCTTCTCAAGAACACCGATCTGCCGGCTAACTATGACGAGAGTCAGGATGCCGCAGATATACAGCGTATCACCGAGGCGATGGATAAAACGTACGGCAACAATCCCCTGTTGCAGCCCATTGCAGAACTCATAGCGCGTCACAAAGCAGGTCAGCAACACTATCTTGCGTTACGAACCAAGAACGGTGCATATGTGGATCTGATGGGCGAATATGCATTGACCGAACTGCCGGGGCTGCGATGCCAGATCAATGTCTCCACTTCTCTGGAGACGTATGAAATAGAAAGCCTTACGGTTCTTTCAAGTGGGTTCTACTATCTCGTGCCGCTGGCGGGAGAGAGCAGCATCTCGCTGTCCGATGTGCAATCTTCGGACGAACGGTCGCCGGTTGAGGGTGTGACCGTTAAGCAGAAAGCACAATTGACTGCAGCGCAAGAAAACGGTGTGAAGATCAAAAAACTACCGGCTGAGGTGCTCATCGGTAATGACGCATTCGGGAATAAATACTATATTTGCAAATTTACCAATTGATTCCATCCGGTGCACAGTTTGCCGAATGCAGACATGCCAATTCAGAAAAAGTGCTCCTCGGGGCACTTTTTTTTGTGCAAAGATTTGCATATTTCAAAATATTTTCGTACCTTTGCGGTGGATTTATTTAAGTCCGTTACATATTAATTTATACGAAGCGTTTGCTTTCTCTTTTGAGGACTGAAAAACTAGGAATCTTTCAACCCCGAATAGTAATAGTAAGAGTTGGGCAAATAGACTTCGCGCGTTAGCGTGGAGTTACTATCTGTACACTTTCTATTCATTGGTTTTCCTAGTACCAACAGTCTTCAAGTGTGTGAGCATAGCAGCCTCACGCTTTTCTTGTACTTACAATGGCTATGCAATGGCTGTTCATAGCCGATTAACAAACATATTATGAAGGCTTTAAAGCATTTCTTTATGATCGCCGTCCTGTTCGGCGCAGTGGTTTTAACAGGTTGTACTAAGAATGACGCTGCCACAATCAACGTCAAAGTGCTGAAAAACGGTCAACCCGTTGTAGGCGAGTTTGTGTACAAGTACCGTAGTTCGCTGGGAGAGTCGTTCCTTACCAGCAAGATTCACGCCGACCAAGAAGTTGCGACCGATGAACAGGGCGTAGCGGAATTCAAACTGTCGAATATTGACTTCGGTGCCGGATCATCAACTGCAAGCTTCGTTTTCGAGACATTTGACAGCAAAGAGGTTGTCAATGGCAAAATAGCAGCTTCCGTCAACAAAGGACAAACCAAAGAAGTAACCATCAACCAGCGCTAATCGCAGCCGACACAACGCTGTTCTATAAACCATCAGTCCGACCTGCATCGGGCTGATGGGTGTTTATATAGGTACTTTCAGCAAAAAATATTTGCAAATGTCAAAAATTTTTCGTATCTTTGCAGTCGCATTTAACCTAATCGCACGTTTGCAATGAAACAACCGTTTGATGTCGAAGCAGCATATCATCTACTTGTCGGCGACAACCGATCGCTCGACACGTTCCCGTGGACGGATTTTACCCGCGCTTTGTATGAGCGCTGGATAAAGCAACGGGATATATATTCCCCTTTCACTGCTTTTCAGGAAGCACTCTTCCCCATTGATTCATACTCCCAACGCATTTCATGCCTGACCTGTTTGCAGCAAGCTGTCAATGAAGTTATTGACGACGAACAGCACCAGAAAGAATGGACGGACGACATCAGTGCACTCATCAAGTACAACGAACGACTCCGCGAACTCAAACAGCAAGACATAATCATTACTGCACCGAAATGGGAAGACAATATCTGCACAATGGACGAAGTGTCGCTGCTCTTTGAACATATAACGCCAGAGGAACTGGTCGCATTCATGCAGGTCATGCCGCAGTTCATTGTCTGGCTCAAACCTAAACGCAGCCTAAAGAACTTATTGTCCTTTTATTCACACATTTATGGAGAAAAACGCATTGCAGGATTAAGCAATAAATCCATAACGGATTTCCTCATAGACTATAGGATTGCATCATTACTGCGCTCGATCATGATTGCGGGGAAAAGCGTCCTCCGTTCTATACAGTTTAAGCCATTACCTATTTCGTTCCGGAATGAGTGTTTCGAAATCTACATACGCGAACGAACGAAGAAGATTTACGAGCAACTGGTCGAGGCGGATGACACACGTCCATATCCGCCTACCGAACAGGAATGTCTGGGCGTTATGCTCGACCAAGACAAAGCCGAACTCCTTAAACGGCAGGCGAAATCTTCCGACGAAACAAATGCTCATTTGCAACAGGTAAAAAATAACCCTCTGTTCAAACAAGTCATGAAGTCTGTATGGCTCAAGCTCAAGCAGGTCAAACAGAAATATGGCGAACTGACCCAATCTTTAGACATGAGTGCATTTGTGATCAAAATTATCGGAGCCATGCCTTCCACCGATAAATTGGATCAGTGCTATCTGCGTTACCTTGAAGACCGCATGCTCCACGCCGACCATGTGCACTACGCTCCCAAGCCAAACGCCAATGAGGCACGTATAGCCGAAGATGTCACGTACGAAGAAGTCCGGCAAGGATTCCAATACATCACGGATCTATGCGTGCAAAGGGGCATGCAGCAGCACGTCGAAAACCATCTGCGTACTGCTTGCTTAGGCTCTGCCGAAGCACTATGGAAATGCATCCACGAATATGAATACATGGGCTACTTAAGCACAGCCAACCTGCATGCTTCCGTTATCTATGCTGCTATATGTGCATACTTCGGAAAGTTACCCTATGATGAACGAAACTTCCGAAAATACAGATAAACAACTTCCTCATAACTATACAAAACCAGTTCCGCGCAGTTCCGCGCGATAACAAAAAATTCAAGATTTTTGCGGAACTTTAGTTCCACGCAGTTCCGAAATGCAGTCAAAATTTGCTTGGCTGCATTTTTTGTTGTACTTTTGCATCGTCTTTCGAGAGCGAAGGACGCAACAATTAATAATCACCCGCGAAGTTGAGTGTGACTCGCACGTGCAATGAGTGGCCACTCGCATACCTGACCGAGCACAAAAATTTTCGCAATTATGAAAACAACAATTGATTTATCAGTCATCGACCAAATGTTTGCAGCCATCACGGCAGCCAACGAGAACGACGCTACCATCGACGCTCTGCGTCCGCAAGTAGAACAAGCCGTACGCGAACTCATCCGCCAACGCGGATTACCCCGCACGTTCACCGGCATCATCGAGTACAACGGATTCAAGATCCGCGTGCAACGCCCCAAGTCCTACACCTGGCATCTCAATACCCAGATCCAGGACGACGACCTTGAATATTACAAGCGTCTGCACAACATGTACGAGCAGCTGCAAGACGATGTCAAGGATGCACGTGCCGACCTCAAACGCAAGGCGGAGAAACTCGCCAAAAAGTACCCCGACTCCGAGTCCATCAAGCACGGCTTCACCGTCGCCATCATGGCGTAGAAGAATGATGGCATGTTCCTTTTT
>CADBAZ010000053.1 GCA_902792835.1 uncultured Bacteroidales bacterium | reverse complement strand
AGTGAAGAAAGTGAACGTGTATGACGCATTCATCGAGGGCGCTAAAGGCGGATTTGGTACGGCGATAGGAATTGTGCCGTACTTGGTAGCGATGCTTGTAGCGATAGGCATGTTCCGTGCAAGCGGTGCGATGGACTACCTGGTAAACGGTGTAGCGTGGTGCTTTGCTGCATGTGGACTGAATACGGACTTTGTGCCGGCATTGCCGACTGCATTGATGCGACCGTTGTCGGGATCAGGTGCACGAGGACTGATGGTGGATGCGATGGTGCAGTACGGCGCTGATTCGTTTGTAGGCAGGCTGGTAAGTATATTGCAAGGCTCGACGGATACTACATTCTATATCATTGCCGTGTATTTCGGTAGTGTGAACATCAAAGATACGCGCTATGCGCTGGCTTGCGGTCTGCTGGCAGACTTTGCGGGCATCGTGGCGGCAATATTGTTGGCATATCTGTTCTTCCACTGATGATACGGTTTATCTACGATAGTTCGCTTGGCGATGAGCGCATTGCGCTGATTGACGAGCAGTCACAGCGTTTGCAGCGTTGGCTAAGGCAGGTGGCTGCCTGCTATGGTTTTCGGGTAGGCGAACTGACGTATATTCTTTGTTCGGACGAGAAAGAGTTGGCTGTGAACCGCGAGTTCCTGGGGCACGATTATTATACGGATGTTATCACGTTCGATTACACAACACCGCAGTGCGTGAACGGTGACGTGTTTATCTCATGGGAAATGATCAAGAGCAACGCGGCTGAGGTGGGTGTAAGTGCCGAGCGGGAGTTGCTGCGCATCCTGGCGCACGGACTGCTGCACCTGACGGGGCAAGGCGACAAGACACCGGAGACAAAAGCCGAGATGACGCGAAAGGAAGAGCAAGCTCTTCTTATTTGTGATTTGAGATTTGTGATTTGAGATTTCCTTTAGAAGGGGTAGCCGATGGCGAAATGGAAAGTCATGTCGTCACGCCAGCATAGACCGTTGGGGGCTGTACGCCACTGGGTGCCGGCTAAGGTGCCGTTGAGTCGGCTTGGGTCGTAGAGTTTGACACCAAAGTCCACACGGAAGAGAAGAATACTCAGATCGAGACGTAATCCCACACCATACGAGAGGGCTATTTGCTTGTAGAATGAATCCCAGCGGAAGACACCACCGGGCTGTGCTTCGTAGTCGTAGATTGTCCAGTTGTTGCCAGCATCGACAAAGGCAGCGAGTTCGATGATCGACCAAACTCTCCAACGATATTCTATATTCAGATCCAGACGAATGTCACCGACTTGCAGGTCGTAGCTTGACAGATTATCGTTACCTCGGAACGTTCCGGGGCCCAGCGTTCGTGCATTCCAACCTCGTACGCTGTTTGCGCCGCCTGAGAAGAACCGCTTCTCGAAGGGGACGGATTGCGAGTTGCAATAAGGAACAACCCCGCCGATGCCTGCGTGGAAGACGAGACGGTGCTTGGGCACGAGCAGTTGGTTGTAGGAGAAGTCGAAGTTTGCGCGAGCGTATTGCGCGAACGGAACATTGAATATATAATACACTCCGTCCTCTTGCGGCGCATTGTCAATGAGCTTGCATATACCATAGAGCAGGTTACCGGCAGTCTCGAACTGATATCCGAAGTTGACGTAACTCTGTTCGGTGGAGTTTACGCGTTTGTTGGAATAGTTACCCATGTATCCCCACCCTACGATCAAGTGATCCTTGTAACTGTACTTGAGGATCGACGAGCGGTTGAGTATCTCCTGCTGAAAACGATCTGAAATGTAGGGCAGGTAGATGTAACTGATATCCAAGACATTGAACTTGTGTGTCCAGCGTCCGTAGGGTCTGTGCAGGGTATAGTATAGTCCGGCATTGAAGATCTCGCGGGTGAACTCCTCGGGGCGATGTTGGTAGGAGTACATGAGGTTGGTTCGCCATCGTGAGGGGAAACTGAGTTCTACCTCTCCTCTGGCTTCGATAGCCCTACCACCGTCTTGACGCCATTCGTACTGTGCACCGGCGCTGACTTTGAGGCGTTCTGCTCCGTGGAAGATGTTACGGTTGGCGTAAGAGATTTTACCTATTATACCCCACGCATCGCTTGAATAGGTACCTTCGACCTCAGCGGAAATGCTGTTGATCTTGTTACGCGAGAGGAAGACGTGGCACTCCAGGCTGTCATCGGCAATGACATTGAAGCGGATGTCGGTATAGCGGATAGGCCCTAAACCATTGAGGTTGGCGTAGGTGTTTGTGACCCTGCGTTCGCTGTATAGTTCGCCCGGACGGATCTCGCATTGGCGCTTGAGCACTTTGTTACGCAGCAGTTTGCGTCCGCGCCATGAGTACATATATCCGTCGGGTTCCTGATCGTAGGATATAGAGTCTTTCGCTTCGGAAGCCTCCACCATATTCTGGTGGAAATATACTCGTGCGACAGTGAATTTGCGGAAAATGTGTTCCGTGACGGAGTCGGGTTGCGTGAGCAGATAGTCATGCAGGTGGAGTCGGATGTCGATCTCGCGATTGTAGGTACTATCTGCCTCGTAGTGGAGGTACTCCTTGTCGAAGAAGTAATATCCGCGGTTACGCATCCGCTTGGTTATGCGATCGCGTTCGTCGTCGAGCGCCTGCGTCGAGTAACGCATACCGGAGCGAATAATATGCCGGCGCGTGTTGTACGCAACATCGTAGAGCACGGGGTGCTCGAGGTCGATAGTGTAATTGCGGATGGTATATTCCGGGCCTGAGTGCACGCTGTAGGTGAGCCAAACCTTGCGGTCTTTGACCCGAGTGACGGTATCCACCGTGGCTTGGAAGAACCCCTCATTCTGCATGGCTTTGCGGATTTGCTCCATGCTTTGTCCGGTTTTGGCGTGATCGTAGATGACAGGTGGTTCCCCGATTTTGTGTGCATTCTTGGCTGCGCGCTTGCGCGCCTTGGTGAGGGTATCCGTCGGGGCAGTGTTGTAGAGGTGCAGCTGGAGTTTCCAGAAGCCCAGGATCTCGGTGTTATGCGTTTGGCGGAGATACTGGCGCAGTTTGGTCGGGGGAACCTCTTTAGTGCCCTCGACGTTGATGTTGACTTTGTATAGCAGCTGTTGGTCTTCGGGTACAAACTTCGTGGCATTACACGAGCAAAGCAGTACTCCCAAGAGGAATACAACGGCTCGGATACAATGTTTTCGTACAGTCAAAGACATAAATCGCACATTTCGGCATACAAAGATACAAAAATATTTGCAAAAATGCAAATTTTTATGTACCTTTGCATCAAAAATTATTCATTCTTTCGAAAATATGACGCAAAACGAGCTAAAAGAACTGCGGAAGTTGCGAATAAAGAAGTTTCGCGACGAGTCAGGACTGTTTGTAGCAGAAGGTGACAAGTGCATCGAGGAACTGAGCAAGACATTTGAGTTGGTTCACCATCTGACACCGGCGAATACACCGATAAAAGAGATTGAACGCTTGTCGTCATTGCAGACTCCGCAGGGGAGTATAGGTGTGTTCCGTAAGCCGGAATATGCAGATGTGTGGCGTGGGGATGCGTTGAAGCGTGACGAATTGTATCTGGCGTTGGATGAGGTGCAAGATCCCGGAAATGTGGGAACAATCATCCGCACGGCTGATTGGTTCGGAGTGCGACATATTGTTTGCAGCAAGGGGACAGCTGACTGCTTTGCGCCGAAAGTGGTACAGGCAACGATGGGAGCCCTCGCGCGCGTGCAAGTACATTATTTGTCCGACGAGGACTTTAGGAAAACACTACGGCGCGCGAAAGAGACGGGGATACCGGTATATGGCACGTTGCTGGATGGAAGAAATATGTATGAAAAGGATGCCATCGGTGACAAGCAATGCGGCGTAATAGTAATGGGCAACGAGGGTAATGGACTGTCACAGCCTGTGCGCCAACTGGTGACACACAGGCTGCGTATTCCTTCGTTCCCGCCGAATGAGCCGACGTCAGAAAGTCTGAATGTGGCGATTGCCACAGCAGTGGTGCTTGCGGAGTTTAGAAGGAAGTGAGTAGAACGACTCATACAGAAACGCCCATACTAAAACTTATAAAGGGCTCCTGACTTACTATCGACTTAGTACCGACATTCCCCCGATAATGGCCCGATATAGGCGTACATTTTGCGGGTCTGAATGTAAGGTTAAGATAGCAAAACTGGTTGCTATCTTTTTCTGTAATCAGTCGAATTTGAACTCCACAACAGGTGCTTGCTGAGCAGCTTCGTCCGCCTCGAAGTACGGACGTTTCTCAAAGCCGAACATTGAGGCGATGATGTTACTCGGGAACTTGCGAACGAGTGTGTTGTAGATTTGTGCGCACTCGTTGAACTCGCGGCGTGCAATCGTCACGCGGTTGGTTATACCCTCGAGTTGGTCAGCGAGTTTGCCGAACTGCTCGTTGAACTTGAGGTCGGGGTACGACTCGCGAATAGCCATGAGTCGGCTGAGAGCCTGTGTGAGTTCGCTCTGTGCGCGCTGGAATTGTGCGAAGTTGCTCTCGTTGAGGTTCGTGGGGTCAATAGTAACGGCAGTAGCCTTGGCGCGTGCTTCCAGTACATCGGTCAGCACTTTATCCTCGCCTTGTACCAAACCTTTCGCTGTAGCAACGAGTTGCGGCACAAGTTCGGCGCGTGCCTGATAAGCGGTTTGCACTTGTCCCCAAGCTTTCTCGACATTCTCCTGTTCAGCTACCAGTGCGTTGTAACGCCCTGCGAACCAAACGCCACACAGTACGACAACAGCCAGTACTGCAATCCAAATCAATGTACTCTTATTCATAATTATAAAAAAATTTAGATTCTTATTAGACGTTCTTTTTAAAGAACGAACTATTTCAAATATTAGAAACCGCGCCCTGCTCCTCCTCCGAAACTGTGACCACCGCCCCAACTGCCTCCGCTGAATCCGCCTGATGAGCGGAACGTGCCGGTGGTTGTTGTAGCCGCGCGCACCAAGTGCGGGATAATCTGTGTCTTGTAGAACGTGTTGCCGCAACAAGCACAAGTGAATGTCAGTTGTCGTTTGCCGTCCGTGGTGTAGGTCGGCTGGCTGATAATCTTCATGTTTGTCTGTTTGACGGCAACCGCTCCGCACTGTTTGCACAGGTGTGAGCGATAATAAGCGTAGCACAACAGCCATACGGCAACAAAGAGGAACAAGAGAAAATAGAGCAGTGCGGCGAAAGCATCTTCGTCAAAGTGCTTCGGAGCCCAACCGAGTGTGAGTTCAGCCTGTGCATCGGTGGTCATCAAGCGGCTGTACAAGCCCTCGACAATCTTAAGCACTCCGTTGCCGAACTGACCGTCAACGAGGTAGTCGTAGGCATCGTCAATAAGGCTGCTGCAGGCATAGTCGGTCAGCAGGCCTTCCATACCTCCGCCGGTGTGTATGCGTATGTCGCGACTGCCGGGCTGCCCGTCGGCAAAGAAGACAAGTACGCCCGTGTTGCGCTGTTTGCCGCCGATGCCCCAAAGGTTGAACAGTTCCTGACAGAACGTAAAGCGGTCGTAACGCTGTCGGTCATAGCCGGGCAGCATAACAACGGCAACCTCAACATCGACAAACTCCTTGATATTGTTGCACGCATCGGTAATCTGCCTTGCCTGCGAGGTACTGAGGTACCCCGCAGGATCGCAGATCCAGCCGTTGTGCATTGCGCCTTTGGGGTTAGGCACCGAAGCCGGCACATAACTCTCGGCGTAGATGAAGCAACTCAGGCTGCAAAGGAGCAGCAATACATACTTGCGCATAGGTCGGATTAGTAAGCGGTCATCTGAGCGGCTACGGTCGATTTGACGAGGTCGGCGAACTCCTGGATGGTCATCTGACCTTTGTCCTCGGCACCCTGCACGCGCACGCTGACGAGGCCTTGTTCGGCTTCCTTCTCGCCCACGACGAGCATGAACGGGATGTGACGGATCTCGTTGTCGCGGATCTTACGTCCGAGTTTCTCGTTGCGGTCATCGACAAGGGTGCGGATTTCCTGTGCATCGAGAATCTCCTGTACCTTGTGCGCATATTCGTTGCTCTTCTCGGAGATAGGCAGCACGATACACTGATCGGGCGTAAGCCAGAGCGGGAACTTACCGGCAGTATGCTCGATGAGTACCGCTACGAAACGCTCCATCGAGCCGAACGGTGCGCGGTGGATCATGACGGGGCGATGCTTCTGGTTGTCCTCGCCAACGTACTCGAGTTCGAAGCGCTCAGGCAGGTTGTAGTCCACCTGGATCGTACCGAGTTGCCAACGGCGACCGATGGCATCTTTGACCATGAAGTCGAGTTTCGGACCGTAGAACGCAGCCTCGCCGTACTCAACGCGTGCGGGGAGGTTCTTCTCCTTGCAGGCTTCGATGATGGCTTGCTCGGCTTTCTCCCAAACCTCGTCCGAACCAACGTACTTTGTCGTGTTCTTCGGATCACGTAGAGAGATCTGTGCTTCGAAGTTCTGGAAGTTGAGTGCCTTGAAGATGATCTCGATAATTTCCATTACGCGGATGAACTCGTCCTTAACTTGGTCAGGGCGGCAGAAGATATGTGCGTCATCCTGAGTAAAGGAACGCACGCGCGTGAGACCGTGGAGCTCACCCGACTGCTCGTAACGATAAACAGTACCGAACTCAGCGCAGCGGAATGGTAACTCCTTGTAGGAGCGCGGCTGGTTCTTGAAGATCATACAGTGATGCGGGCAGTTCATCGGTTTGAGCATATACACTTCGCCTTCCTCTGGCGTAGTGATAGGCTGGAAAGAATCCTTGCCATAGTGATCCCAGTGGCCGGAAGTGACGTAGAGTTGCTTGGAACCGATATGCGGGGTAATGACTTGCTGGTAGCCATAGCGCTTCTGGATGCGCTTGAGGAAATCCTCGAGACGCAGACGCAGAGCAGTGCCTTTCGGCAGCCAAACCGGCAGACCTTTGCCGATCATGTCAGAGAACATGAAGAGTTCCATCTCCTTGCCGATCTTACGGTGATCACGTTTCTTGGCTTCCTCGAGCAGAGCCAGATACTCATCGAGCATCGATTTCTTGGGGAAAGAGATGCCGTAGATACGCGTCATCATCGGGCGGGTAGCGTCACCGCGCCAGTAAGCCGCAGCACAGCTGAGCACCTTGAATGCCTTAATCGGCTCGGTGGAGAGCAAGTGAGGACCTTTGCACAGGTCAGTGAAGTTGCCCTGGGTGTAGGTAGAGATGTGACCATCTTCGAGTTCACTGATAAGTTCGCACTTGTAAGACTGACCTTTGTCGCCAAAGGATTTGAGAGCGTCGGCTTTGGTTATCTGACGCTTAACAAGTTGCTCCTTCTTGGCGCGGAGCTCTGCGATCTTGGCTTCGATAGCGGGGAAGTCGCTCTCCTTGATGACTTGACCTTCAGCAGGGAGGACATCGTAGTAGAATCCGTTCTCGATAGCCGGGCCTATGCCGAACTGGATGCCGGGATAAAGCTCTTGCAGGGCTTCCGCCATGAGGTGGGAGGACGTGTGCCAGAAGGCGTGTTTTGCCTCGGGATCGTCCCATTTGTGCAGGCGGATGAACGAATCAGCCAAAATTGGCTGATTGAGCTCGACGATTGTCCAATCGTCGTCGGCTGCGGATTTGATGCTTGCGCAGAGGATGTCCTGTGCGAGACGTGAGCTGATACTCTCAGCTACTTGCAGCGGCGTCACGCCGCTTTCAAACTCCCGAACAGAATTGTCGGGAAAAGTGATTTTTACCATATTATATAAACGTACAAATGTTTATGCCCGGCACGCTCACAACTGCCTGCCAAGGCGAAAATATGTGATTAGTTGTGATTATTTGATTAACTCTTCGATTTCTGCGTGCGAGGGGTTGTGGGCGAGGATGGTGCCGTCGCGGCTGATGAGCACGGTGTGCGGGATAGCGATAATGCCATAGGTTTTGGAGCCCTCGTCTTTGGCGTCGCGTATTTGTGACCAGGTGAGTTCAAGAGCCTCAACAGCTTGGCTCCAAGACTCTTCACTCTCGTCAACCGATACACCGACGATGGCGAGACGGTCGCTATGTTTGGCGAGCAGTTCTTTGAGCCCCGGCATCGAGCGACGGCAAGGACCACACCAACTTGCCCAGAAATCCACGAGCAGGAAGTCGGATTTGCCGACAAAGTCGCTGAGTGCAACCTCGCTACCGTCCTGCGTTAAGGCATTGAAGTCGGTGAAAGTGAGTCCGACGGCAGTTTTCTTCTCGGCTTGGAAGGCGTCGTAGGCGCGCTGGAGTTCGTGTGCCTCAAGGCTATCGGGGTTCAGAATGGCGAAAGCTTGTTCCTTCTGCTCCATGCTGAGCATGTAAAACAGGTCACTGAGTATAACATACGCAGCTTCGGATTCGGGTTGAGCCTGTTGCAAGGCGAATGCTTCGTTGATGAATACCTGGAGTATAGAATCAGCTTGCTGAGGGGATTCTGCCTTTTGGTAGTCTTCCGATACACGTTCATTAAGTGCCTGATACTCAGCAATGAGTTTGGCGGATTTGTCTTCTCGCTTGCATGCTGTAACAAGCATGGCGATACAAAGGATGTAATAGATGCGTTTCATACGAATTGAATTTAACGTACAAAGATACGAAAAAGTTTTGGAATATGCAAATAATTTACGAAAAAAAAGCTGCCCGAAGGCAGCTTCTTTTTATATTGTACAAGTTGACTTACTTAACGCGTTGTCCTTGTACGTTGTACTGTGCGTTGCCACGGATGATGTAGAGTTGTCCGTTCTCGATGAACTTAACAGCAACTGCATCATTGGTAATAACCTCAACACCTGCGCCGCTCAGGAACTTAACGATACCACCCTTGGCTGTCTCGTAAACAGTGCGCTCGGGTTTAGCCTCTTCGGTATCGGTAGCAGGCTTAGCATCCTGGTGGAAGTGCGTGATGCGAGCAGTAACTTTAACTTTCACACCTACTTCAATCTTAGCAGCTACTTCGGGTTTGCACTGTACCTGATATGCTTCAAACGTTTGAGCACCGTCGGTAGCATTGTCGCTCATCCAGAATGTGATACCCTTGTCCTCTGCGTACGGATAAACGATCTCCGATACGAAACCGATGATGTCATATACCTTGGTAGTTGTCTTGTTCGGTTCGAGAGCCTGAGCAACAGCCAAAGCACCGGCTACGTCAACAATCTCTTCGCCTACAAGTTCCTCACCGCCGGAGATAACTTCAACATTACCCTTCGAGATCTCAGGAGTGCCGTTGTAGTTCGTAACTTTACCGGTAACCTTCACTTCTGCGCCGTTTGCCAATGCAACACCAGCAGGCAGAACGCTCAGATATGCTTGGAATACTTTGTCAGAACCTTGCTTGTCAGCCATCCAGAATGTAATACCATTGTTGAAGAGGTCAGTAACGAAACCATGAACGGTAACCGTGATGTCGCTTGTAGCACCAGCCGCCAGCGAAAGAGCATACGAGCGTGCTTGTTCGCAAGTAATCTCCTGACCTTCGGTTGGAACGAACGGACGGTCTTCGGAGAGGTCGATTTCGGTCTCATAGTCATCCGCTACAGCCATGAACTCAATGTCATTAGCGATTACATAAACCTTATCGTCGGTGATAGCGGAAACTTGTGTAGTGTAGACATTGTAACCTCCGGTGGAGACTTCCTTGAATGTCAGTTGTACGAAGCCGCTTATAATATCAGCTTCTTTGCCGTTGACTTTGATAGTGGAACCCTGAGCCAGATAGTGGTGACCAGCGATGGAATGCTCTTTGTCGCTACTGAAGATCAGAGTGAGAGCGTTCTTATCATTCTTAGAGATTTCCAACTGCCAGTGGTCTTCGGAGAATACAGCTAAGCCTTCTTCCCAATCGAGTTTCTCGCTGGGCTTGCCGCTAATCTTGCGGAAGAAATATCCACCATTGATCTCGGGAATATCAGTATTGGTATTGTTGTTGTGGTACATAGCCAGGCCAGAACCATATACGAGGATATCGTCGCCAACAACAAATTCTACATCAGCCGATGAAGTGTACTGTTTGTTGCCTTCACCAAACATGCGATAGGCTTGGATAGAGTCATTTGCGTTGTCAAGATCGTGCATCCAATAAGAGATATTGCCGTAGGTCTCAACGCCGCTTGTCATAATCTTCGACACTTTACCCTTAACGTAGCACTCACCTGTTTTGCCATCTTTGAGACGAGCCAGAGCTTCTGTTACCGAAACGGTGTCCACTTTCTCTTCGGGAACGTCAGCATTGATAGTCACCTTGATTTCGGTGAAACGTGCTTGCGATGCCAATGTGTTCTCCCAAGAAAGGCCATCACCTTCAACAGTTACAGTTGCATCCAAACCGCCGTCGTACGTTTGACCGTTTGCAGTCTCAAATGCGAACTCAATCGTTGACATTTTTGATTCAGATGTAATGGTAAGAACAGAGTTCTTGTAGCAGCGGAGTGCTGATGATGCGCCAAAAGCTTTGTCGCAAGCAACGGTTACGCCGTTTTTGGTTGTGGATACAGGGCTACCTGAGCTGGAGGTACCTTGACCTGCAAAGTCACCAGGCTTGAATGATACGACGCCTGCAAACAAAGGCAACGCAAGTGCTAATGCACTGAAAATTGATAAAAGTTTTTTCATGATTCTTTGGGTTAATAAAGATTGAATATTGATGTTAACTAATCGTGTTACGTGTGTAACTTGAGTTCGGTTTTGCAATGATGAGGTGATAGATTACCCGCATCAAATTAAAAGCCGGTACAAAGGTACAACTTTTTTTGCATATTTCAAAATTTTTTTGTAACTTTGTTGCGATTTTTTG
>CADBAZ010000052.1 GCA_902792835.1 uncultured Bacteroidales bacterium | reverse complement strand
GCCGTACTCAACCAACAGCGTTTCGTCCATTGCCGACTGCTTGAACCGCAAAGGTTACACCACAGCGTTCTTTCACGGCGCACCGAACGGCAGCATGGGTTTTCAGGCGTATGCACGCAGTGCAGGGTTTGATCAATACTACGGGATGAATGAGTTCGGCGACAACAGCGCGTTTGACGGCACATGGGCAATCTGGGACGAGCCGTTCTTGCAGTACTTTGCCCAAACGATGAGCACGATGTCCGAGCCGTTTATGACGGCAGTGTTCACAGCATCGAGCCATCACCCGTACAAAGTGCCGGAGCAGTACCAAGGCGTGTTCCCGAAAGGCACAAAGCCTATTCATGAGGCAATAGGCTATGCCGATCACGCACTCCGTCAGTTCTTTTTGGCAGCAAGCCGGCAACCGTGGTTCGAGCGTACGTTGTTTGTGCTTACCGCCGACCACACCAACGAACTGACCTTGCCGGAATACACCAACGCCCGCGGGTTATATGAAGTGCCGATAGCCTTCTATCATCCGCAACTATTAGCAGAGCGACGGCAAGAGGTGATCAGCCAGACGGATATAATGCCTTCGGTGCTCGCGTACGTGGGAGTGAACGAACCCTACTTTGCGTTCGGCGAGAACGCCCTGACTGAGCCAAAGCAACACCCCTACGCCGTGTGCTACAATGCACCGCTGTATCAGATCTTCTCGGATAGTCTGCTCCTTCAGTTCGATGGCGAACACGTGACAGCCGTCTATGACTACCGCCGGGACAAATAGAATGAAAAAAGCAATATACATAGCACTCCTTTCGATGGCATTATTCTCATGTCAGCGTCCGGATATGACAGTCACCATTCGCGAGTGCGCACCGGCGCCGGTGGCACGCGCGTGTGCTACGGCGTTTGTGGTGGATGGTCAAGCGTACGTGTTTGCCGGTCGGGACAGTGTAGGCAAACTGCACAATGATCTTTGGCGTTACACTCCGTCAACCGACAAATGGGAAAACGTAGGAACCTCGCCTATGACTCCTCGCGTAAATGCCACGGCGTGTGTATGTAATAATAAGGTTTATATAGGTCTGGGCTATTGCGGCGGATCTATCTACGATACATTGTCCTACCCAAACGATTGGTGGGAATACACCCCTCATACCGATTCCTGGAAGCAATTGGCATCGTATCCGACGCACAACACCGACCGCGCTACATCTTTCTCTGCCCGCAACGAGTTGTATGTGGGTTATGGATTCAAAGAAGGTTATCGCCGTGATATGTTCCGTTACACGATAGCCGACGACCGTTGGGATTCGATCGATGTGGGTGTGTCGATGTACGGATTCCCGACCCGTTCGTTTGGCGGTACAGGGTGTACGTGTGGCGGGCATCACTTAATGGGTACGGGATATTACCGTCAAAGCCTGAATTGGTGGGCTGAACTGGTGGATGGCACGCATTGGGAGAGACGTGCCGATGTCCCCGGTCGGGCACGTACACTTGCCGCATCGGCAGCCACGGATCAATACGTTTACGTCTGCGGCGGAATCCATTACGGCGGCATGAATACCAGCGGCGATGTGCTGGAAGATATACGCCGCTATGATCCGGATACCGATACCTGGAAATGGGTTGCCGTAATGCCGCAGGGGCTGTGCAATCACGTTTGTTTTGCGGTGGGCGGAAAGGTCTATTTGGGATTAGGAGAGAATGTTGAATGGCATGTAAGTAATTCGTTGTTCTGCATTGAAGAGTAGAGTACTGTACATATTATTATTGTGTAGCGTGTGCGCGAGTGCGCGCGAGTTGAGTTGGACTTGGTGGCCTACGGGCATTCAGTCCGATATGCCGGCAGGCAATGATACATTGCGCTACTATCTTGGCGTCAGTGCTGTGGCGTCCAGCGGCAAGTATGCCCCGTTCTGGCTGCAAAGCAATACCAACGGCGATGTGAGCAGCAGTCCCTATAGCGGCAATCTGAGTGTGGGTATATACAAACAGGCTGTTCATCCCGCTCGTTGGTGGGACTACGACTTCGGCGTGCAGTTAACCGGTCGGGTGCAATCCACTATTCCGGGCAGTTCATTCAGTACGCAGCAGCACACAGCCACCGCTTACTTCAACCTCTTGTATGCCCATGTGCGGCTGTATATATTCGACATCACGGCAGGTATCAAGCCGATGATCTACGAGACGCAGGATTCGCTGCTTAGCATGGGCAGTATGCTCTTCTCCGGCAACAGTCATCCGTTGCCGCGCATCACGTTTGGTATCGACAACTATGTGCCTTTCCCAGGTTGCTATGGTTACTTTGAACTCAAGGGCGGACTGACCCACGCTTGGCTGAATGACAACGTATATATGAAGCACAGTTATGTGCATCATAAGTTCGTGGGAGTGCGCTTCGGTGGCAAACTGCCCGTGAATATCAGTTACGAGTTCCACCACGCCGCGCAGTGGGGAGGAATAAGTCCTGTGTATGGAGATGTAGGCAGCGATCTGCGTTCGTTCATCAATGTGCTGCTAGCGCGAAATGGCGGAGTGATGGCAAACGACCAATTGAATGCCCAAGGCAACCATCTGGGCAGTCAGCAACTCATGCTTACCGGCAAAGGCTCAGGCTGGCAGGTGAGTGCCTTCTGGCAGAACTTCTTTGAGGACAACTTCGCTCTCATCGGCAACGGACAGAATATCACCGACGGCTTGTGGGGCATAAGCCTCAAGCAGACGCGGTGGCCGTTCATCCAAGGGGTAACATACGAGTTCCTGAACACCACCGATCAGTCCGGACCGTGGCACGACCGCGACGGACTGTGCTATGCCGGTAACGATTGTTATTATCGCAACAGTGTGTTTGTCAACGGTTGGAACTATTACTATCGCTCTATAGGCACGCCGCTCATCACCTCGCCCTTGTACAACGAGGATGGCACGATCTACACCCTCAACAGCCGCGTGATGGCGCACCATGTAGGTGTCAGGGGCGATATTTACGGATTCCGCTACCGCGTGCTGACAACGTATGCCCGCAACTATGGCAACGACAACACAAGCCGCGTCTTGCTCAGCGAGAATACCGCCGTGCTGTTGGAAGTGCAGAAACATGTTCCGCAAGCCTGGGGTTTAGATTTCGGTTTGCGGCTGGCTGGCGACTTCGGTACGCAATTCGGCAATCAGTTCGGTGCACAACTGACTATCAGCAAGCGGGGAATTATTCATAGTTACTGAGATGAATATTGTGCAGATACATTCGGGTTTGGGCAATCAGATGTTCCAGTACGCCTTTTATTTGGCGCTGAAGCAACATCGTCCGGACACCAAGATTGACGCATCCGTCTATCGCTATCGTCCGTCACATAACGGCTATGAATTGGAGCGCATATTCAATATTCATCCATTGCATGCTTCTGCTGCCGAACGCGATCGGATGGCTGATGTCAGTAAAGATTGGTTTTCCGAGTTGCGTCGGGCTGTCGGGTGGGCAAAACACACAACAGGTCAGCTGCTTGTCGAACCTAATCCGGCAAATGGTTGGTGCCCGCAGATGTTGGAGGTTGATAACTGTTATTTGAAAGGCTTTTGGCAAACTGAAAACTACTTCTCATCTGTTGCTGACCAAGTGCGCCGTGATTTCCGGTTCTGCCTGCCGCTATCTTCTGCCGCGCAGGCATGTATGCAGGCAATCACTTCGGAGAATAGTGTGAGTGTTCATATTCGTCGCGGGGACTACCTCAAGAAGCGCCGCATTGATGATTTCAATGTATGCTCTGCAGCCTACTACCGCCGTGCGGTCGAATACATATTGGAGCGTATGCCGGATGCAATCTTTTATGTATTCTCCGATGAACCGGCTTGGGGACAGTCGCAACATATATTTCCCCATGGGACTGTATATGTCAGCGGACATACAGGTCAGAATGCATATATTGACATGCAACTGATGAGTGCTTGCCGTCACCATATTATAGCCAACAGCAGTTTTTCGTGGTGGGGTGCATGGTTGGGGCAACAAGAGGATACTATCGTTATTGCGCCGAATATATGGTTTAGGCATAACCCTCGACCGGATATCACTCCGGTTTCATGGATACGAATGGATGTTGACTGATACTTGTCATATTATCATGCCCGTCAAGGACTCGCTGCAAACAGCCGAGCAGGCTATCCGCGCTATTGTAGCCGGCGGATATACGCTCACCGTTTATGACGACAACTCGACGGCTCAGAACGCTGCACAACTGGATGCACTGAGTAGCGAGCTGGGGATCCGCGTGGTGCATATCTGTGAGCACACCGACCATCCGTCGCCTAACTACCGCTGGGTGCTCATCCATGCACAGCGCGAGTGTATTGACAACGGGCAACATCTGATTATCGTCGAGAGCGATGTGATAGTCAGAAATGCAACGCTCAGCAATCTTTGCAAAGCAGTTAACCCTACGATAGGTATGATTGCTGCAGTGACACACAACGACCAGGACGAAGTCAATTTCCCCTACGAGTATGCGCGGCATATCAAGCAGGACGGCAGTTGCAACAAACGCCTCTCGTTCTGCTGCACACTGCTGACAAACGCTTTGCTGCAAGCCTATGACTTCAACAATCTCGACCCCGATAAGAACTGGTACGACGTGCATATCAGCCACATGTCACGGAAATTAGGCTTCCGGAATATCCTGCAAGTCAGCAATCCCGTGCTCCATCTGCCGCACTCATCCCGCCCGTGGAAGCAACTCAAATACACCCACCCGCTACTGTACTACTTGCGCAAACTCATCCAGGGAAAAGATAGAATCTGAATACTGAATACTGAATGCTTCCTCTTGTCTCCGTCATAGTACCTATGTACAACGCCGCGCCGTATATCTGCGAAGCGTTGGAGAGCATTGTGGCTTCGTCCTATCGTCCGATAGAGGTCATCGTCATGGACGACGGCAGCCGGGATGATAGTCTGCGTGTGGCTCAGGAGTTCGCCAAGGCGCATGCTGAGGTGCGCGTGTTGCACCAGCCGAACAGTGGCGCATCCGCTGCAAGGAACAATGCGATCCGTGCCAGCCGGGGCGAATATATTCTGCCCGTGGATGCCGACAATCGTATTCATCCGTTGTATATCGCGGAGGCTGAGGCTGTGCTGGAGTCCCGCCCTGAGGTGCGCGTCGTGGCTTGTCGGGCGGAGTTCTTCGGTGACCGAACGGGCGAGTGGATCACTCCGCCGTTCAGCAAGCAGCTGCTGGCTCGCAAGAACATGATTGACACCTGCGCCATGTACCGTCGTGCAGATTTTGACAAGACTCGCGGGTATATGACCACCTGCGCAGCACGCGAAGACTGGGATTTGTGGCTCTCGCTGTTTGAACTGGGCGGAGAGTTTGTGCGCCTGCCAGACATACGGCTGTATTACCGCGTACGCGCCGGCTCCAAACGGGTGCAAGATCGTGCGCTCAAGCGCAAACTCGTCGATGAGATCAACCGCCGCCATCCGGCATATATGCAGCAGTATTTAGGCGGTCGTTTGCATTATCACCGCTCGTGGTCGAAGTTCCTGAACCGTTTCTGTTCGGTTAGGCAAGTGGGTGAGTTTGGTCGTTGGTACGAAGGGGAGGTAATCTTTGCCCGCCGCAATACGCTGCGCCTGACAGACGGAGTGGTGGTTAAGCAGTTTGCTACGCCTAACCTGTTGCGAGGACTATGGTACGGATTATTCGCCAAGAGCAAGGCACAACGCAGTTATCAGTATGCGCTGCGGCTGCAAGGATTGACACCTGCGCCTGTTGCCTACCGCGAGCTGCGCGTGTGTGGCGTGTTGCGCGAGAGTTGGTACGCCTGTCTAGAGTCGGAGTGTACGCACACGTTCAACGAACTGATCGGTGCACCGGATTTCCCGCAACGAAGCGATATACTGAAATCTATCGGTCGGTTTACAGCCACACTGCATAAGCAGGGCATCCTGCACGGTGACTATTCGGGCGGAAATATCCTGTTCAACGATGATGGCAGTCGGGTGGAGGTGATTGATCTCAACCGCCTACGCTTCTGCAAGCACCTAAGCCGCGAGCAGCGTTTGCGTAACTTCGAGAGGCTGAATATCGACCGCGAAGCATTGCGGACAATAGCTGCTGCGTATGCCCTGCAAATGCACGAAGATGCCGAGTACGATGCCGGGTATATTATTGCTCACCGCTGGCACAAACACGTTCGTCAAGGAATCACCAATCTGTAATCTTTCTCATCCCACGCAGGATGCACGTACGCCTTACTTGTCAAACAATCCCCGCAAGTAGGGTTGCTGCTTGCCTGCCAACTCCTGCATAAGCGGTTCTAACCGGAAGCGAACAATCATCTGTTGCTGGTGTTGCAGGTGATAGCCGTCGTATAGCCGTCGTAGTGCATATTCCACGAGAAGTAGAAGTTCACAAAACTGCTGCGGTACAGATATACGAATAGATCCGTGCGGTTGTACAGTCGCGACTGATAGAACGGGTCGCCAAGCGATGACTCTACATTACGCACCCGCAAGGGTTGGAGATTGTCGCCGTAGTAGAACGTGTTCTTTATGCCCAGGAACCACCAGTTGGCGTACAATTCGATGATCAGACCATGGTTAAGAAATGACTCGTCGGTAGCCCTGTCCCGTTGCCAGCCGAATATATATCCGGCGCGAATAGAGAGCGAGTCCAGCGGCGTCAAGCGGCTTAGGTTAGCTCCGGCATAGGCGTGCAGATGGATGTCGTCCATCACCGGCTCATGCACTGCTGCTGCGGAAGCCTTGTGGTTCATGTGCGCCAAGCCGCCTACCTGCAACCATTTGTACCGGTATTCGCCGTTCAGTATCAATCGGAACATCTCGCGCCGCTCAGCGGTTTGTGCTCCTCGCCAGTCACACATGAACTCCACAAATCCCCGCTCATCTTGGTACTGCAGCAACGCACCCTGTATGTTCGGGTGGAAATACGTCAGGCTGTCGTACATCAGCCATTCGGGTACGGGCATGATCCGCCTCGTATAAGGGATAGCACCCATCCCGGCATCAAATCCCTTGTAACTGAAGTGATACCACGCTATCGGGTCAAACTGCACGTCCCGCCAGTTGCCGCCGAGGCGTTGGGTGTAGCTCACACCTGCCGTCAACTCGTGCTTGCCGCCAACACAATCCAGTATGCGCACACCGATCTGCGGCGACAGACGGAAGTTCAGTATAGTCTGCGGCAATTGATAGGGAGCACGGTACTCGCGATTGTCGAAGTACGTAGCAAAATCCACGTCGTACAGCAATTGCACGGGCTTGGCAGCACGCTCGGCTTGTTTTGCCGCGAACGCCGAGTCCACGGGAACAATAGGAGGGTTAGGATTAAACCGCGTCCAGAATCCCACAAGAAGTATCAGTAGCACTTGCATTATTCAGTATTTAGCTTTCGACTTTTCAGTATATCTATGTTATACGCCAACCCCACACGCACTTGGTGATAGGGAAAGTCCTTGATGCCGTACTGATACTGAACATAGGGCTCAAAGCCTTGTACATGTCCTGCGGCACGCACCTTGATGCTCATCGGTCGATCTCCGTAGTTCTCCCATCCTACGTAACCGCCCCATGTGGCTTGCAGCGAGGCATACTCATGCCGGAGTGTGGCTTGCAGTCCGTACATCACCGCATCGTTCTGACGTGCTGTGGCGGTCTGCCAGCACAGAAATCCCACCGAACCGGCAATGCGCAGTTCTATCGCACCCAGACCAAACGACTCCCCGATGGCTGCGTCGAAGAAGTATGCCGGGCAATCGTAATGCCTGCGCCGTTCGTACTGCCCGCCGCTGGCGGTTTTCATGCCCAGGCGGATGGTCATCTGCGGGATGTACTTCGCCTTCTCGGACTTAAACCACGCGTTATGCAGCACTTGTACTTCGGTGGACAAGTACACATCGCCTGCGCCGCTGCCCGTGCCGTCCGCCTGCTTGTACCACTCGTAGAGCGGCATCCACACGCTCACGTTCGCCCAGCGGGTGAACACCGGCACATGCACCCGCGCAAACAGGTCGGCTGTTTGGCTCTCGGCATTGTTCCATCGGCTTGATCCGAAGTATCCGTCCGCAGCCACCTCTACGCGCAATTGTTCGTACGTCCTGCCGTCAGACATGTCCGGTACGGGTAGTGCGTTCGGACCGAAAAATGCAGGCGCAACACCTGTAGGCGTAAACGCATACATGATGTTGCACCATATTAGCAGACAAATCAATACATATGATCTCTTTGTCTCCATCGCCGGGTCATCAAAATTTTAATTTTTATTTTTGCATTTTGCATCAGGCTTCCATCCTGCCATGGCACTGCTTGTACTTCTTGCCACTGCCGCAGGGACACGGATCATTCGGACGGGGTTTCTTGTCCACATGGATCGGCATCGGTCGTTGCTGCTCGCGGGTGTCGCGTCCGGCTGCTGCGGCCTGTCCGCTGCGTTGAGCAGCTTGCTCGGCGGCATCTTTCTGCGTGCGGTAACGGCTGTAGTCCTGACGTTGCGGAGCCTGACCTTGGCGCACGTTCTCCGGCGCTTCGGTGCGGATCTGACCGCGCAGCAGGATAGCTATAGCGCGACGGTTGAAGTTGTCGAGCATACCGCGGAATATGTTGAACGACTCGAGTTTGTAGATCAGCAGCGGGTCTTTCTGCTCGTAGCTGGCGTTCTGTACGCTGCGTTTGAGGTCGTCCAGGGCGCGCAAGTGCTCTTTCCACTCGTCGTCGATCACATAGAGCAGGATGCGCTTCTCAAACTCGCGGATCACCTCCTTGCTATCCGTCTCGGCAGCGCGCTTCAGGTTGCAGCTGACGTTATATACGTGACGCCCGTCGGTGATCGGTATGAGGATGTTCTCGTACATCTGTCCTTTGGTCTCAAACACCTGTTTGATTACGGGGTTGGCTATCTGCGCCATGCGCTCCATCTTGCGCTTGAACATCTCCAGCGCTGCCTCTGCGAGTTCCTCGGCAAGCACGGCAGACTTCTTGCTGTTGAACGTCTCTTCGTCGAACGGCACTTCCATCGCAAATACCTGCAGCACATCGTCTTTCAGTCCCTCGTAGTCGAGCATCGGACGGTAGTTGGCTACCACGGCCTCGGCGGTGTCGTAGATCATGTTCGTTATATCCACGCCGATACGCTCACCCATCAGCGCGTGACGACGCTTGGCGTAGATCACGTTACGCTGCTGGTTCATCACGTCGTCGTACTCGATTAGGCGCTTACGTATACCGAAGTTGTTCTCCTCCACTTTCTTCTGCGCGTTCTCGATCGACTTGCTTACCATCGAGTGCTCGATCATCTCGCCCTCTTGCATACCAAGTCTGTCCATCACGGCGGCTATACGCTCCGAGCCGAACATACGCATCAGGTCGTCTTCGAGGCTGACGAAGAATACCGAACTACCCGGGTCACCCTGACGTCCGGCACGACCACGCAACTGTCTGTCCACGCGGCGGCTCTCATGACGCTCCGTACCTACGATAGCCAGACCGCCGGCTTCCTTCACCTCCGGCGTGAGCTTGATATCCGTACCACGACCTGCCATGTTCGTGGCGATGGTTACTACGCCTGCCCGACCGGCTTCGGCCACTACCATGGCTTCCTGCTGGTGCAACTTCGCGTTCAGTACGTTGTGCGGGATCTTCCGTAGCGACAACATGCGCGACAGCAACTCACTGATCTCCACGCTGGTCGTACCTACCAGCACCGGACGACCTTGTGCCACCAGCGAGGTTATCTCGTCAATCACGGCGTTGTACTTCTCGCGTTTGGTTTTGTATATGCGGTCGTTCATGTCCTGACGCGCAATGGGTTTGTTCGTCGGAATAACGACTACATCCAGCTTGTAGATGTTCCAGAACTCGCCTGCCTCCGTCTCGGCTGTACCGGTCATACCGGCGAGCTTGCTGTACATACGGAAGTAGTTCTGCAGGGTGATGGTCGCAAACGTCTGCGTAGCCGCCTCGACCTTCACGTTCTCCTTGGCTTCCACGGCTTGGTGCAATCCGTCACTCCAGCGGCGACCTTCCATGATACGTCCGGTCTGCTCGTCCACGATCTTCACCTCGTTGTTGTCGATGATGTAGTCCACATCTTTCTCAAACAGTGTGTAGGCTTTCAGCAGCTGGTTGACGGTGTGTATGCGCTCCGACTTGATGCTGTAGTTCGTCAGGATCGCATCTTTCTTCGCCTGTTTCTCTTCGGCGGTCAGCGTCTCGTGCTCTAACTCCGCCATTTCCGAACCTACATCCGGTAGCACGAAGAACAGCGGGTCGTCCATGTTGCCCGTCAACGTGTCTATACCTTTGTCCGTCAGCTCGATGGTCTTGTTCTTCTCGTCAATCACAAAGTACAGCACGTCGGTTGCGATGTGCATGTTCTTCTCGTTCTCTTGCAAGTAGAACTCTTCGGTTTTTTGCAGACGCACCTTCACGCCCTGCTCGCTCAGGTACTTGATCAGCGCCTTGCTCTTAGGCATGCCCTTAAACGAGCGGAACAATGCCAACTCGCCTTCCTCGCGCACCTTCTCGTCCAGCGAGCTCATCTTCTGCTTGGCTTCCGTCAGCAGCTGGGTGGTCAGTTGGTTCTGCGTGCGCACGAGCAGCTCTACTCGGTGCTTGTACTCGTCGAACATCTGGTCGTCGCCCTTGGGCACCGGACCGCTGATGATCAGCGGCGTACGGGCGTCGTCAATCAATACGGAGTCCACCTCATCGACGATCGCGTAGTTGTGTCCGCGCTGCACGAGATCCATCGGGCTGGTTGCCATGTTGTCACGCAGGTAATCGAAGCCGAACTCGTTGTTCGTACCGAACGTAATATCGCAGGCGTAGGCTTTGCGGCGCTCGTCGCTGTTGGGTTTGTGCTTGTCGATACAATCCACGCTCAAGCCGTGGAACATATACAGCGGTCCCATCCACTCCGAGTCACGTTTGGCGAGGTAGTCGTTCACGGTTACGACGTGTACGCCCTCGTGCGTCAGTGCGTTCAGGAACACCGGCAGCGTGGCTACCAGCGTCTTACCTTCACCCGTCGCCATCTCGGCTATCTTGCCTTGGTGCAGTACCACGCCGCCGAACAACTGTACGTCGTAGTGAACCATGTCCCAGGTTATCTCGTTGCCGCCTGCCATCCAGTGATTGTGATAGATCGCTTTGTCGCCGTCAATCTCGATGAAGTCGAAGCGTGAGTCGGCTGCCAAGTCACGATCCATCTGCGTGGCAGTCACAACGATCGACTCGCTCTCGGCAAATCGGCGTGCGGTGGATTTGACGATAGCGAACGTCTCCGGCAGTATCTCCATCAGCAGGACTTTGTACTGCTCCTTGATCTCTTTCTCCAGATCGTCGATCTGCTGATAGACTTTCTCACGTTTGTCTATCTCCAGCTCCTCAATCGAGGCGCGAAGCTCGGCGATCTTCTGTTTCTTCGGGGCTACGGCGGCAGCGATCTTATCCATCAGTGCCTGCGAACGGGCGCGAAGCTCATCGTTCGTCAGCGCGTCAATCTCCGGATAGACGGCTTTGACCTGATCTACGTACGGCTGTATCTCGCGCATATCTTTCTGCGCCTTGTTGCCGAACAGTTTGGTGATAAATTCTAATATATTCATAGTGCTTGTTATTTACTGATTTCACACGCTTTTACATGCGCACGTTCAGCGCGTGCGCACAAAAAGCCCACAAAGATACGAAAAATAATTGACATTTGCAAATTTTTGAGAAATAAAAACGCAAATCATAAATCACAAATGACAAATCACAAATGTTTTTAGGATTTGCCATTTGCGCAACTTGTGCCGGTGCAAAATTTTACGTGTACGAACCAAAATCACGGGATATATACGTAGTATATATAGGATGCGGTGGGATACGATAAACCCCCGATAACGGCTCGATATCTGCTTGACAACAAATCAACAGCATTCAACAATAACCCAACACAAGGGTTATATTTCGGTTTAGGCACACAAAAACAGCCTGTGCGGGCTGCTGAAAAAAATGAAAGCGGGGCGTTGATGACGCTCCGCTTTCGGTGTGCGAGTGGTAGTCCCACCGGGAATCGAACCCGGATCTAAGGTTTAGGAAACCCGTATTCTATCCATTGAACTATAGGACCCCGCGTTCGGCAAATCGTGCTATCGGATGTTGCTGACGCAACATAAAGCGCACAATTGCCTCCGCTCTTAAATCAAAATATTGCACGCAACATTTTGATTTATATTGCAATGATTATTTTCAATGATCATGTTAGCCAAACTTGGCTAACAACTTATATTGCGCTGCGTTACCGACGGTCGGGGAACTCGCCGTACTCCTCGAAGGTGTAGTTGAGGAAGTCGTTCATCGGTTTGGCGGCACGGGCGACATCCAAGAGGTGATCGAGGAAGTCAGGACGGCAGACCTCGGCATCGGTGAAGGGCGTGGAGATGATCAGCCACTTCTGACGCAGCCAGTCCGGATGCGGGAAGTCGGGGTCATAACCCACTGGTACGCGCTTGAGCATGTTAGACTGCTCGAAGTCGCCGAAGTAGCGCTGAAACGGTTCGGCTGCCATGATCTGTTCCACCTCCTCGTAGTTCGCCTGCAGCTCGCTGCGCACAGCCTTCAGCAAATCTGGATTCGGGCACCACATACCTGCGGCAAACATACATTGCCCGGGCTGCAAGTGGAAGTAATACCCTGCACGGTCAGACTTCTTGCCCATGGTTTGCGGACGTCCGGGCTGACCGGCACAAGGATAGACACCGAAATGGTCTTTGTAGGGCGTCTTGTCCTTGCTGAAACGTGTGTCGCGGTAGATGCGCCACATGCAATCCTTAGGCGTGATGCCGGGCATCGTGTCGTCAAACGACTGAATACCTGCTATGTAGCGTTCGGAGAACTGCGTAAACGTAGCGAGCGCCGACAGGTAGCGCTCTTTGTTGGCGGCAAACCACTCACGAGTGTTGTTGCGCGCCAAGTCCTCCAAAAACTGCAATGCTTGCTGCATGTGTGACCCCGCTGGGCGTGGGGGAACCTTGCTCCGCTTACGCTACGTAAGCTTCTGTGACCCCGCTGGGCGGGAGGGAACCTTGCTCCGCTTACGCTACGTAAGCTTCTGTGACCCCGCTGGGCGGGGTGAACCTTGCTCCGCTTACGCTACGTAAGCTTCTGTGACCCTACAGGGGCTCAAACCCTGAACCTTCAGAACCGGAATCTGACACTCTATTCAATTGAGCTATAGGGCCGTCGCGTCAGCGACGCGAATATTTATCTACGGCTGCCACCGGCGAAGATGGCGATGTAGTACAGCAGCGTGGCGAGGGAGGAGAGG
Source organism: uncultured Bacteroidales bacterium (assembly GCA_902792835.1). Classification (GTDB taxonomy): domain Bacteria; phylum Bacteroidota; class Bacteroidia; order Bacteroidales; family Paludibacteraceae; genus Colicola. Next base: position 4,189 of record CADBAZ010000052.1, on the reverse strand, counting down.
GCGGCTACGACGTAGGTGTAGGCAGCGGCACGCAAGGCGGCAGACGCCTTGGGCAGATCCTCACGGCTGACGAGCATCGATTCCTCCATCCAGTTGATGGCACGCACCGAAGCGTTGATCTCCACGGGCAGGGTGACGAACGAGAACAGTGTGGTCATGGCGAACAACACGATACCGAACAGCATCAGCTCCGGAAAGGTCTGGAGCAGCAGCATGCCCGCCAGAATAACCCACATCACCCATTTGGAGCTGAAGCTCACCACGGGCACGAGCGCCGAACGAAGGCGGATAGGTGCGTAGCCTACGGCGTGTTGCACAGCGTGCCCGCACTCGTGGGCGGCAATAGCCATGGCTGTGAGCGTGGCGCCCTCATATACATCCTTCGACAGGTTAACCGTCTGGTCAGTGGGGTTGTAGTGATCCGTCAGACGACCGGCAGTACAGATCACCTTGACATCCGTAATGCCGTTCTCACGCAACATCCGCTCGGCGACCTCACGTCCGGTCATCGAGGTGCGGATGGCGCTGTACTTCTTCATGCGACTCTCGAATAGTGCACTGACTATCCAACTCGCCAGAAGCGTTGCTATAAATATGATCCAATAGAGATTCATTTCAATTTTCAATTTTCAATCTTTCACTCCTTCATTCCCTGCTCCTCGGCGTTGCGCTGGATGAGCAGTCGGCGACAGGTCTTGCACACGCCATAGACGCAGAGCGAGAAGTGTGCCGGGATAAAGTTGGCGTACTTGCGGTCGTGCAATATACGCTGCACAGCCTGGTCGGTGAAGTTCGCCTCGCGTCCGCAACGCGTACAGATGACCCGCAGGTTGTCCTTGGCATCCAGCGCCCATTTGTACTGCTCGACTTGCACGCCGTGCGTCCGCTGAAGTTTGTACAAAATTCGTGCCGAAACAAACAGATTGAGCGAATTATATAGTGTCGGTACGGAAATATGCTGCTCCTTGCGCTTCTCGTCGATGTCGTGGACGGTGAAGATAGGTTTCTTGACATCCGTCATGATCTTGAGCAGGGTTTCCCGCTCAAGCGTATGCCTGAGGTTGTGCTCACGGATATACTCATCGAGCATAGCCAGGGCTTTTTCATATTTCTCAACGGATGTCATCAGATGGACTTTTCGTAGGCGCGGCGGCGTTTGTGCTGTTTGCGTTCGTAGCCGTCGAAGAAGGAGAGGATCTTGTTGTTGGTCTCAAGCATCGATGTCGTTTCAAGGATCTGGACATTATACTGCTTGAGGTAGGGAACGAAGTCGTTCATAATCAGCGACGTCACGCCTTTGTCCTGGTAGTCGGGGCGCACACCGATCAGTAGCAAGTCGAAGCGCTCGAGTTGCTTGGCTTTCAGCGCCCGGAGTATATGATACCAGCCGAAGGGGAACAGCCTGCCGTGGCACTTGCGTACCGCCATGGATATATCCGGCATACCGAGTCCGACTGCCACGCACTCGTTTTGCTCGTTGGCAACGATGGAAACGAAGTCGAAGTTCAGCAGCGGGAAGTACATGTCGCGGTAGTACTCCTTCTGGCGCTGGGTCATCGGCTGGAAGTTGTACAACTTCTGGTAGGCGGCATTGAGCACATCCATATACTGCATGCCGAACTTTTCGGTCAGCTCCTTGGGGTTGTGCACCTTCTCTATATGCACGTGGCTGCGTTCGGCTACGATCTTTGCCATGCGCGCCATGCGTTCGGTAACCTGGTGCGGTTTTGGGAACTGGTACTCGATCCAGTCTGCCTCTTTCGTCAGTCCGTACGCCTCGAGATGCTTCTGGTAGTAGGGGAAGTTATACAGCGATGCCACGGGTGCGAGGTACTCAAATCCCTCGATGAGCATTCCTTCATAATCCCAGTCCGTGAAGCCTACAGGTCCGTTCAACACGTTCATTCCCTTGCTCTTGCCCCAACGGGCAACAGCATCCAGCAGAGCCCGACTGACCTCCATATCATCGATGAAATCCAGCCAGCCGAAGCGCACCTTGTTCACACCCCAGCGCTCGTTGGCTACGCGGTTGATGATGCCGGCTACGCGCCCGACGATCTTGCCGTCGCGGTAAGCGAGGTACTCAACGGACTCGCAGACGTCGTACGAGGGGTTCTTCTTGCGATTGAAGGTGTTCATTTCGTCGAAGATAAGGCGCGGACAAGCGAACTCGCAGTCCTTGTACAATTCGTTGTAGAACGTAACGAACTTGTACAACTGCCATTTTGTCTTGACTTCTTGGATGATTACTGCCATATTCGTGTCGATTGTCAGAAAAAACATGCAAAGGTACGACTTTTTTTTGACATTTGCAAATTTTCGGGCAAATATTTTTGCATAACACGAACTCAGCCCCCGAATTTCGAGGGCTGAGGAACTGTTTGTTCACTAATTAAGCGAATTAAACGAATTGATTAGCGAACGAGGTTCTCGGCATACTGCTGAACGTAGCGGCTTGTGATGCGGCTGGAGCAGGTTACGTAGTAGTTACCTACGCGTACGTCCTTATCGACATCGCCGTTGGTCTTCTCGATCAGATTCCACTTTTCATCGTAGATGCGGATGACGGCGTGGTTGTCATTTCGGATGACAATGCGGTCAATATCGTAGAATCGTATAATATGCTTATTGACTTCTTCGCTCTGCATGGCATAGGAGCGATAGATGTCCTGCTGATCGGCAGTTTGCTCGTTGATTACTTCGGTCTGCGTGGTAGCGACCATGTTGTCTTGTTCACGACTTGCAGCGTTGGCAGCTACGGCCATGGCTACGAAAAGAGTTACAGTTACAAAAGTTTTTTTCATTGTTAGTAGGTTTTTTTGTTCCCGAAACGATTCACATCGCTTGGTTCGTAAGGGTTTGTCTTCCCTCTGTTAAGTTAATTTAATTGGTTTTTACGTTCTGTTGTTAACAATGCGAGTTAACGTCGTGCGCCTTAGGCGCGTTCTACTTAATAAATACTTTTGTTTATTGTACGTGCGTACGTCGCAGGCGTGAGATGTAAAAAATGTTGTTTTTAGTTAATTTTGTTGTTTTTTCGCCTTTTTCGTTGTACGCTTTCACTTAAAGAGACGCAATAGGCGTGCCAAAGTATGCTATATAACATAAAAATCGTATATTTTGCCAATTCTTGCAATATGCACATATCAAACGTATGCGCATATTGCAACGTGCAGATTGCACACGCAGATGAGTAGGGGGATAGGCGATACGATTACTTGCGGCGGGCAACGATGCTGCCGATGATAAGGGGCAGGATCGTATTGATTGCCCAGAGAACGAGTGTGGCGATGACAGCCGCAGCAGATATATCCGAGCCGAAACGCTCGAAGATAGCTACCGCCCATGCGCCTCGCACGGCTATCTCGGCGGCAGGAACATTCGGGGTGACAGTGATGAGCAGGTAATACAGCGGCAGGGTGACGAGCATGGACAGTGCATCGAGCGTCACGCCGCAGAACAGCAAGGTAAGCAACAGTTGCAGCGAGAACACCGCATAGCGCACGAGGGATATACCTAAGAGTACAGCAATGTCATGGTAGGATAGCGACGCCATACTGCCGACAAGCAGGCGGGTTTGTTCGCTTTTCCATTCGCGCGCCTGCAAGCGGCGCATGAGGGCAGGCAGGGCAATGATTGCCAGCAGCGCACCCAGCAGCGCGAGGGCAATGCTCCAGATGAGCGAGCTGTCAGGCGCCAGCCACCACACCGCTGCCGGCAGACCGAACACGACGATGACGGTTGTCATGGCATAACCGCCGATCATGCCCAGGCAGGTGGCAGTGAGCCAGTGTTGCTCGGTGTGCCGGAACAGGAGTGCGCGCCCGGGGTACTCACCGAGTTTGTAGGGCGTGACGAAACCCGCTATCGTGCCGTAATACACTTGGCGCTGGGCTTCCATGATGTTCATCGGCTCAAAGCCTCGCACCAGAAACTGCCATTTCCACGCCTCGCAAAGGCGGTTGACAGGAAAGAGAAGAAAACTGCCAAAAAGACAGATATACTGCCATAGCTGAGCCTGACTGAATCGTTCCGCCAAGCCTGCGTAGTTGTCGTAGGTCACAATCTTGTAGCCCAGATAGCCGTACGCAAGGGCGATGAGCAGGATATTGAGTATCTTCTTGTAGTTAGCCATGATTGATTTGAGCGCACAAAGGTACAAAAAAAATCCCACAAATGCAAATTTTGC
>CADBAZ010000051.1 GCA_902792835.1 uncultured Bacteroidales bacterium | reverse complement strand
AGCCTGCCATACTTATTCCCGCTATCGCAAGAACAATCAGGTAGTGTAATGTTTTTTGTTTCATAAGATATTTAATGTTTGTTTATTATTCTTTAGTCCACTGCAATTCTTATCTCACTGCGTTCGAACGATTATTTCGTTTAATTCGCTTAATTAGTGAACATAATTAGCCCTCAGCCACTATGCGACGACGCCTTATTGCAATCGTTGTGCCAGCTGCGGCTGCGAATAGTAGCATCACCCACGGCTCACCGATGGGGGACTCACTCGACTGCCCGGACTCTGCGCCGTGGTCGAATCCGCGGCGCAGGTTACCTTTGTGGCCGTTCCCCTCTTCCTCGTCTGAAAATGGGGTAGGAATCTCTCCTGTTTCCATCATAATAGACGTTGATTGCATGTTCAAGTAGGTAAATTGCACTTGTGGCGCATCTACGGCAGTGATTTTGGGCTTATGAATGCTTCCTGTCCCCTGCATAGCAGAGGTCGATTGCATTTCCAGCATATTGAACTTAGCGGCAGCGCTAACTTGCATGCAAATCATCAGTGCGCAAACTGTCAGTATCATCGATTTTGTGTTCATGGTCTTCATAATCATTTCCTCCTTCTTAGTAGTTAATAATCCTTTCTAACCATAAATTATTCGATGCGCGCACCGCGTGCGTCAAACATCTTACCATCGCGTACGATGTACAGCAATCCGTCAATCAGCAGTTTTCTGACATCTGACTGCTGATCGCCGACTGCTGACGGCTCCAATGCCGTCGCCACATGCTGTATCGGTGAGATCTCTATTACGAAGCGGTCGTTGTATGTACCGGCTTCGAGCGAAACGGTATAATCCAGTGCACTCAGACTAGTGCGGATGCCCGTTTCGGTATCAATCAGCGTTACGCCTACACCCTCAGTGCCCTCAGGGATAGAGAATGTGTAGTCGCCGTTTGTAGCAATCTTCACGCCAACCGGCACAACGGTTGTCTGCTCCGTCATCGGCAGCACGTTACCGGCTGCTTCCGTCACAGACGCCTCGTTGTCAATCACAGAGGTGATCATCGTATAGATGTTCGCCTTGCCGCCATTCATCTCCTTACTCAGGTCGTAGTTGAAGTCGAAGCCTGTTGTTACGTGCTCGTCGTAGCTCAACTTTATGAACGCCTGGTCGGCTTTCTGCTCATTTTGCTGCAACTCCAAGCGGAATTCTACATCTGTCGGCGCATCCTCCGAGCGACGCGGAGCAAGAGCCGGCGAAACGCTGGTCGTCCATGTTACATTGCCGCAGTATTGTACCATATACGCGTGCATAGCTTTATAGGTATAACTTGTACCTGAAGTGGCGGTCAATGTGTTGTTATTCATATTCCATGTGTAGAGGAACTGCGGTCCTACAGTTGTTGCCGTCTTTGTTGTTATCCAATCTGTATTGGCAAAGGTGACATCATCTGTATTAATATAAGTAGGAACGGACATTACATTCCAGTGACTATCTTTCATGCGGCGGTCATCTCCTCCGGAGAAGCGAGGCCCAATCGTACAGGTGTGCTCAGGAAGTTCATGAGTTACGCTGGATGCAGTAATATTCGGCATCGTGCCGTAAGACGGGAAGTATAGTTCTACCACGTCTGTATTAGCCCAAACGGATGAACTTTCGCCTAATTCATCGAGGTCAAGGGCCAAGATATAGCCTGTATTAGGCTCAAGGAACTTACCTTTGCGATTTGTGATGAACTTCCAGAACGTTTCCGTCTCAGCCCAGAATCCCTTAGATGCGCGCTCTGCTCCATCGTACTCTTCGATGATCCAGTGTGTACCATATGTACCGAAGCCGAATACTTCTTCCAGGTTCACGCGGAACGGGAACGAGATATAGAATATGTCACGCTCGAAGCGAGAGAGCTCTGTACCTAACGGACTATGAGGCTCTGCTTTAGCCTTATTATTAAGAGTCCACTTGCTGAATCGCATTACGCCGTAAGCGGTATTAATCTTCGATATTTTACCACTTCCGCTGAACGTCAACTGAGCAATATCTCCTTGGTGTTCACGGATGAACATTACGTCAGCGTTAATAGATACATCCGTACTGATAGTACCGGTAGTAGGCATATACGATGCTACAAGACGGTTGGTCTTGAAGTCATAAATCAGACGGAAGTCATACCAATCAGTTCCACTACCTCCGATTAGGGTCTCGTCTTCACTGGATGTACCTTTGAAGTACTGTACAATAGCATTTCCGGTATTTCCCCAGGTGGACTTCAGTTTGATTTTTGCATTCGGTTGCGCCTTAATGTTCGTCTCATATATCCAGTTACCGTTATCGGAGAAAGTGACTTTGTTGGATGTCAATGCTGTTCCATCAGCCCATTTGATCTTATTTGGGCTGTCTGTGTTGAGCATTAGCAAGAACTCACTGCCATCCTCCTGAGCTCCGTCAACATAAGCACGGCTGATGGTGTTTGTGGCAATATCCCACATGAAGCGGACATTTGCACTGCGCTTCAGATCACCGCCTTCCTCCATCCAGTCTGCAATATGTTCCCAAGTACCGGAAACTGTTTCGCGAACTAAGGTATCCGAGATACACGGGCTATAGTCGTTAGCGATAACGAACTTCACATTCTTGCGACCTGCATCATCCTTATTTACCCAGTGGGTGTAATAGTGACTATACCCACCGTGCGTGATTGAATACTCCGAATAGGTCATCAAGTGATCCGGATCGGTGCGGTAGTTGTCCCACTTGCTGTTCGCAGCATCCGTACGGATGTAGTAGTTACCGGAGTAATATTCAACACTCGATACAGACAATGCTCCGCTTCCGTTCATACTGAGGTTGAAGTTGTAGACTGTATCTTTTGTGATTGCAGAAGCGATAGAACCGGTAATCTGGTTGGTCGGTGTTCCATCTGTCGGGTACTCTTTCCATGTGATATTTCCCGAGTTATCCACCGTTGCTTGTTGGATACGCAGAACCGGCGAATTGTTATGACGTACAAAGAATGAGACAATAGCTGTACCATTGTTCTCCTTGTTGACAATTGCTGACGGCTTGTAGCGCGTTCCTGAATCACGAGTATTATCTGTATAGATCAGTCGGTAATCACCGTTGGCTACAGGATAATCTACTGATATACGCAGACGATTGCTAGTTCCTCCATTATTGGGAGAGAAACTGAGGTTAAAGGTATATTCACCGGCAGCATTCGTCACAATCGTACACATACTGAACGGCGAGTTATTAAACTCCCATGCAGTATTTTGACCGTGATCTTCATAAGTCATTGTTCCTCCGTTGCCATAATATACATCGCCGTCACGTTTCAGCTGGAACTTGTAGGTATGACTGCCTTCCAAATCCGTAACCACCTTCATCGGCATCAACTCATCTGCAGAGGTGAATGCGACAGTTTTAACATGTGTACTTCCGTCACTTTGGTAGATATCCAACGAATATCCCGTACCCGGCAGATACTTTGTCCAATAACCATCATTGTAGTATTCAGCGCGATTGTTGTTCTTTTTCACAGCTGTCTGGGTAGCCAGCGGAACGAACATAGGTGTAGCTGCATAGAATCCAAGTCCTGTTGCTTTGTTCGTACCTAATGCATCCAACGAACGGCTCGGGAAGACAACGTGCGCTACGTTTGGTTCAGCTTGGTAGAAGTTACCGTAATTATCCATACTCTCTTTTGTGAAAGAGATGTAGTTCGATGTCGTTTTGTTTCCGTATTCGTAGTAGAAGATATCCGTTGTACCCGGTACACGATCCATCTGCAAGTTGCGGTTGGTTACCCCACTATTACCGGAGCCATTGTTGGTGTCCCAGTAATCGTTGGTCCGCAAGTTTACATAGATATGAGCATCTTCGTCCTCCGGATCTGTCCATCCCAAGTTATCTTTGAAATAGACAATGTTTTTCAGTGTATAGTTAGCCGTCAGCGTACCATTATACGTAGCTTTGATCTTGATGGTAGCACTGGAGCTTGAGGTCTTCGAACTTGCTCCATCATCATCAGTAATCGTGATGCCGTCACCGGCAGACCAACTGCTGAACGAATATCCGAAGATGTCCGGAGCTGTTATCGCATCCGACCAAGCTAACGGGCGACCGGTAACGCTGGTTGATGCTTTAATTGTTGTACCACTGTATTTGTATGCGACGGTAACGGTGTGGCTACCGGCAACTTGGAAGGTGGCCTCTCTGGTATCCAAATCTGTACCCGCACAACCGCTACCGGTATGCAGTACCGCTTCTACTTTGTACATACCGCTCTCGTTTGGCGAAGTGAAACTTACTGAAGTCCCTTGTGCACTCGGAGTAAACGTCGGCTGCGGATCAAGCGGATTACCGGTGTCATTATGCAGTACACGCCAGCAGACAGTCGTTGTACCTGTCGGCGTCGGGCTGATTGTGGCTGTAACCGATACCGATGAATTGTTCTCAACTATAGTGCTGGGATCAAATGTAATACTCGTTATCTCAGCTTTCTTGTAATAAGCATATAGTGTGGTTTCACTCTCGGTATCTTTGTCCCAGTTTGTTACGCTGACACCTGTTCCGTCATAGTATTGCGTACCTGCACCATCGGCAGCGTCATAGAATCCCATGAACGCATAACCCGCAGCCGCAGTAGGAGGTGTAACGGATGTCATTGCAGCCGCGTAAGTCGCAGTAGTAGAGGTTGTGGCCCCCGTCTTGCTTCCATAACCGGTATCCGACTCATCAAAGTCAAAGTTGATGGTACATTGTTTTGCATTCCAGATAGCGTACAGGTCATAATATGTGCCATGTGTAGCTGGATTTAGGGTGATTGACGCACCATTCGTATGGGCTACTGTCTTGGCATCAGCTCCGGCAGAACTGGTAGCCCATCCTCCGAAATTATAGCCGGTTTTCGTAAAGGCATTACTTGTCAACGCTTGTGCAACACCATAGGTATAGACCTGATTACTCATGGAACCTCCGGTATTGCCTTTTCCGTAGAAACGCACAGTTTGTGTGTTAATGGCGTAATTGGCTGTAGCTACGGCGCTATTTGCCGTTGGCGTAAAAGTAGTGCTTTTATTTGTAGCCGTACCGAATGAGCCTTTATCAGATGTCCAATTAACCCAGTGGTAACCCGTTGTTTCCGTTCCTGCATTCACAGTAATCGAACTGGTGGATTTGACAACTGTCTGGTTATTGGCGATAGATGGTGCTGCTGCATACGAACTGTTATTCCGCGTAACGGATAAACCGGTGTAAACAGAGATCCGGTTCTGAGAATTATTGCCACCTGTAATCTCTACACCATTATGGGCAGCATCGTACATCAAATCATCGGTTTGATATATCTTATATGACCAATTGTTGGTGGCATTGTTCAAAGCAACAAAGATAACATATCCCCAGTTACCTGAAGGAACTGTTACAGAATAATAGTCAGACGTACCTACTCGTTCGCAGTTAACCCAAGTATTACCTTCTGCTCCATAGAAATAAGCTGCATAGTGATTTAGGCCGGAAGCATTCTTCCATGTCGTATTTCGAAGAAGGTATATCTTATCTCCTACTGTGAAGTTTTTTGTAAAACGTGCTGTAATTGTCTTTGTGCCCGTCGGATAGTAGGTATAACTCGTACCTGTACCAACGCTACTCGATCCATCATGCCAGCATACGAAAGTATAGCTGCTGGACATAGACGAATATGTCAAAGTTGTGGTTGCTGTATAACCGGCATTTTTGCTTAAAGAAACCGTTGAACCACCAGCTGTAAAACTTCCTGTTGAACTCGTTCCACATGTGTTGGCATTTGAGAAAGTTTTACTGGAGAATGATATGGTTGCAGGTGCAGTTGCCGGGTTACTATACGTACTGCCGCCATCGGTGGTAACTTGCACTTTGAAGGTCTGAGATTTGTTAAGCGAAGAATATGTAGTGCCTTGATGACCATAGGGAGAACTATTGTTAACAGCAGCCTTATTTGCCGTTGAAGCAACTTTGAAAACATAGAAATTACTGCTGTTTAAGGTATAACTTTCCTTTTTTCCTGATTTCCAAGTATTGCTTCCTATGCGGCTGTAGTAGTCTTCAGTTGCAGCGCCCCAACCATTACAACCACTTGTGAATGCAAAATAAGTAGCATCGTCCCAACTTGGCGCTTCGTAATACCATAGTTTTGTATTGTTCACCTTAGACATGCTATATGCACAACTATAGGAACCGTGTCCAACCCAGAACTGCATGTCACCAGCGCCGGTATATCCCGAATTGTACTCGTCAAAATAGATATAGCCGCCTTTCACTGTACTATCCGCCCACATTTGTCCTGCTCCGAGGGTGAGGAGTAGGGTGAGGATTACCCCGAACAGCGAGGTGTTCTTTAGGCTCATCGAGCCAATCCTGGACCTTATACCTCCTCGCATATGGCCTAACGTGTTGTCATTCTTTGCCATCGAGCCTTTCCCGCTCCACGGCAATTGTGTTAAGTTTTTCATCTGTATTATTTTTTTTTATGTTAATATTCTAAATTATTGGAAGAACTCGCGATAGGTAGCGAAATTTGTGTATTCTTCGTTGCATGCGTTCGCAATTTCTTGGTCACTTTTACGTGTATAACATTCGCATTCATTATAAATAAAATGTTTTTTTGCATCATAGACATCGAGCATTACTGATATCACGCGATCCGTTTGACTTAAAAAATATGCCGGATCAAAAAGCGAACAATTTCTACATATAATGTAAAGACGTTTGTGCCGTTTATATTGCTTAAAGATTTTCTTCCGTTGCAGTGTGTTCCCGATTTGATAATTGATGCTTGAAAAAGGATATCTGCTCTTTATAGCCTCATAAATGGCTTCATTCAAAGTATCTTGATAAGGAGCCCGCATGCGAATATATTTTATAACACCACAATAGTCCCCATTAGCATTTTGAAGTTTGATGATATATATCGTAAACTGTTCTGCTATTCCTAAAGCTTGTCTATTAGAAAATGCCGGTACAATCATATTGCTTATTTATTCATAAAATAGTAGAGAATGTAGCATATGTTTTTTCCAACAAAGAGTGTAGTTTGTCATATTCTGTTGTATGACTTGTAATAATACATAAATTTGTCTTCAATATCTTTTGGCGTCCTTTCAGCATAGGAGTATACAATACTTCAAGATCTTTTTTATACGAGATAGATCCCCTTGTCGGATTTGCAGAAGGAATATATTCTACTATAATTTGAAATTTTTCCTTTTGGTATTGCTCAGCCCATTGAGCGTTGTTGTGTCTCTCTACGTCCATCATCATAAGTGAAGTCTGAACGGTTGCATTAGGGAACTTCTCACGTATTTGTTCCAAAATCTTTCGATCTAACTCATCGCATGGATATTCTTCCTCCTTGTACCCCCAAAATAAATGATTTCCTTTGGCTTTTTTTCCAGCAGTCAATTTGTAATTATCTGCTAATTTGCGCGCATAGCATACTATTGCGCTTGAAGATGTGTTTTCTAAATTAATTTTCTTTAGAAAACACATTTCATTTAAAGGTAATACCTTAATGGCTTTGATACTATTAATTTCCATCGTGCTTGTTATTAAATCATTATTTTAGTATTTCGTCAAGTGCTTGCAATTGGCCTTGAGGATCTGTTTCAAATAGTAATTCCCCGTTCTCATTCTGCCATACTTTCTCTTCTGCTACATACATTTCCATTGGATGAATTCCCAAATAGTCAACGTAGTATGGGCAATTTTTAAGTATTTTGTACTTGCATATGAGATTCATTTCATCAATCTTGTTTCTTCTTAAAGGTTTGTTCCAATTAGCGCCCAATGTAGATAGCGAATTATAATATAGCAGAATTTGTTCGTAATCGGATAATTGAGATCGAATTAACTTGACAAAAAATGCCTTTTTCTCATAATTATCAGTAAAATTATTTGTATCAATATAATTCACCATGTTAAACAAATGGCGAAAATAGTGTCCTAAAATGCTATGACGATGCAATTCTCGCATTTTCTCAGGTAACAATTCTGAGGCTATTGCTCGCACTTCTTCGCATATCTGAAATAAAGGAGTTCCTGCTTCTCTTGTTATAATATACGATTCAACGCCATAAAAGAAATATCCGTACGAGAGCGCATGAGCTAATTTCTTTTTATTTTTATCAGATGACCATTGTTCATATTGCTGTGGAGCAGTCAATATTATATTGTTAATGGCACCAATGACTACCTCGTAAATCTCGTTTAACTCTTTATACAAAACTATAAACGCTTCTCTGCCTTTATATTTTCTAGTAGAGGTTTGATAGTAAGTAATCTCTATCTCGTTCACATTCTGTTTATGCAGTTCAAGCATCGTGGATAGCATCGCAGATACTGAGGCCTCTTTTTGTAATTCCCGTTCTGATTTATATGTGCGAATGGCGTAAATCGCAACTATTGCTGCCACAAATGTACCAATGAACCCTCCGAAATAGTCCCCTAATAAGCCAAATCGTTTCAATGTAAAATCAGAAAATAACAAGGGGGTGTTAGCATGAATTATAATTATTACCATGAAAATTATCAGCGCTACCACTATGAGACTGCACATGATTAAAGTAATAATATTAATACAATCCTCTCCTTTTCCCCGCTTTTTTTCGCACATCGCCCTAAATTTGCGATAAGTGTACATCATTAAGAAAATAGTGCCTACAGAGATACTTACAAATATAAGTACAATCACAGCTGCAATTGTCCATTGCAGTAAATCCACATTACACATTGTAATCAATCTGTTCATCTATTTTCTTTTTAGTTCTATTTTCTAAATTATTTCCCCTTGCACTTTCTGCACTTTTGCACTTTGGGCTAGTGCTTCAGTCTCGTTTTCAGTCTTGCTTTATTATTTGGAGTCTTCGTCAAATGGCAACTCTTGTGCTTTGACTTCCTCAATAGGATGAATATAGTCACTTGCTTTTATCGGTGAGACAACACTTTCGCCTATTGTGTTTTCCAATTGTTGACGTGCAGCTTTGGCAACTTCACCGCCTTCTTTGGCAACTTGCATATTTTGCCCCATAGTCCTCGGATTCTTACGTTTGGATATTTCCGTTGTAGAAGCTTCTGCCAGAGTGTTCAATGCCAATTCAATGGTTGACATGTTGTCTCGCAGATTCTCTTTCCTTAGCCCTTTGAACTGCTTATACTCTTTCGTAGTCTTGCCACTCCAAGTCTTTGTGATTAAGTCTGTCAGTATTGCAAAGTCACGTCCTTCTTCCAAACCGGCTCGCTTCCACTCATTTGTCAACTCATTGCGCGCGTCGATTGACTTTACGCGGTTGGCAATCCATTTGTCCGAGTACCCTTGTTTCTTATAGTCGGCAACAGCCTGTTGAATGGAGCGCTCCGGATCAATCATCTGCTGTATTCTTTCACTTCCTACCTGTGATAGCCAGCGTTTCAGGGGCTCTGCTTTCTTTGATGGTATAGATTGCACAATACGCAAAATTTGCTCTAAATCAGCCACATCGGTCTTGTAACTCTTCCCGTCTGTAGCAGGTAATTTCAGTTGGTTACAATTTGTAACCGACTCAAATCCTTCTTTTATAAGCCGATGTTTCAAGACTTTCCAATAGGTGCGGGCATCAGCACTTTCAGTTAATACTCCTACTACATCCACTACGGAGAAGAAGTATTTCTCCTGTTCATCGTCCCACACAACGCGTATCTTTGTGTTCCCGAACAGTTGTATTTGTGTTTCTTGTGACATGTTGTACTAATGTTATTTTTCCCCCTTGCACTTTCTGCACTTTTGCACTTTGGGTTAGTTGTCTTCCTTGTTTGTTTTTGCTTTGCGTTCCGCATCAATGGCTTCGTAGCCTATGGGCTTCAGCGGTTTTTGTTTTGGTTGCTGTTTGACGCTCAAAGCTCCTATAGCTTTGTAAATGTTATCCAACTCCTGCCTCATCTCTTCACTCAAATCATTCACTGCCCCGAGGTTGTTTTCCAATGCATCCTCCAGCATCTTCATCCGCATGCGCAGTTCACCGATAGCCATCTCATGTTTGTCATGTTGAGCCAGTATGCGTCGTGCAGCAACAAAGGCGTTCATGATGCCGATACTTACTGATATGGCGGTAGGGCTTTTAAGTACTGCTGATAACATGGCAACTCCTTGTTCGGTAAATACGTATGGAGAGTAACGCAGTCCCATTTTGTCGGAATTGGACATCACAATTTGTGATCTCCATTTTTCAAACTATTGATTATCAAGCTGAAACATAAACTCTTCAGGAAAACGTTCTGGGTTGCGTTTTACAGCTTGCTTCAGCACACGTGTCTCTACTCCATATAATGCAGCCAAGTCTCTATCCACCATTACCTGTTTGCCGCGAATCACAAATATTTGTTGCTGAACAGACAATAGTTGGATAGATGTACTTGTTATAAATACCGGATTCTTTTTCTCAACTTTTTTAGCCATGCGATGTCTTTTCTATAGGTGTATATATATCAAACTTCACGTTTTCTCAGTTTTTTTGCATTTTTCTTTCAAAATACTTGCATATATCGTTTCTTTTTTGTACCTTTGCCACCGTAAGACCCGAAAGTCCCTGCTCCGGCATACTTCCGGGTTTGTGCTTTTTATAAGCGTTATCTCATTTGGTCAACTTTTTTCAGCCATTCTTCCGGGCGCATAATTAGTGTTTGCAGTTGTGTTGGTTTCGTTTAGCATTCTGTTGTGTTTGTGTCAATTTATAATATCAATAGTCGACAATTTTATATATTTTTGCACCTTAGCGGATCTTCGATCAAAAAGATTAAACGTTTTCTGTCGATCTGCTGCGCTGTGCATTGTATTTTGGTGTTTAAGTTAATATGTTCGTTATGTGGTGTAATAGGATTTTAGGGTTATAGAATCCTAGGCTCATAGTTGTTTCCGTTCTCTCTATTGTTCCGCTTGTGCTTTTACGTGTGCGTGCACTACGTATATATATACGCACACAACAAAAAGTCTACAAAGTTACGAAAAAATCTTCGAATATGCAAATTTTTTTTGGAAAAAGTGTGAGAAAAGTGTGATTTTTGTGCAAAAACGGCGAATCACTCAAATAAATCTTCCGATTTTTGCAAAATCAAAATCAATAAATCTTCAAAAATGCCAAAAAATTCCAAAAATGATTTTCAAATCGAAAAGTCACAATATGCTCATAAGGCACAG
This sequence comes from uncultured Bacteroidales bacterium, assembly GCA_902792835.1. Classification (GTDB taxonomy): domain Bacteria; phylum Bacteroidota; class Bacteroidia; order Bacteroidales; family Paludibacteraceae; genus Colicola. The sequence goes on along the minus strand of CADBAZ010000051.1, from coordinate 6,335 downwards.
AATATAAGTTATTTGTAGAATATATAACAAAAGTTAACGCAACAGTAGTAGGCGAAAATGGCAGTTGAAGAGGTGTGAATAAAGCGTCGAAATGGACTGAATATAAGGTGGTCGGGCGATGGTCGGACGGCGAATATGCAGGTGTTAATAACGGCGAAAAATGAACAAAAAGTATATATATACGTAGTATATATATAGTATAAGCACATAATATGAAAAATGAGAGTTTTATCTTATGGTTATCTTATGGTTATGTTGTGGTTATCATGTGGTGAGCTTCCGATATTGGATGCATAACGGGGGAGAAATATATGGATTGTGGAGTTAAAACAACAATAGTGTCTCATTTGTACTGATGCGATAATATTAAAGAAACTCTTATAAGTGAACTTAACGATCATTTTATCCGAATAATCCACATCTATATAGATAAAATCAATCATCACAATACCAAAAATACATTCACGTTCAAATACAAACATAAACAAACAAAAACAAACATAAACAAACATAAATAAATTGTATCACGCATGTGCGAGAAAGGGGCGTTTTGGCGAAAAAATGCAAAAATATCAAGAAAAATCACAAAAAATGCAAGAAATATTTGCATATTTCAAAATATTTTAGTATATTTGCAGCGGATTTTGGGCTTTGAGGTTTTTTAGGTCAACAATTAAAGACTATTAAAGACAATTACGAAGGTCAAGACAGGTCAACTGGACAATTAAAAAATTTAAATCTATATGCAACTGAAAAAATCACCAAGAGTCAGCTTGGAAGACAAGAAGTTTACCTATATTCTTATAGGTCTGGCTTTCGTGCTGAGTATCTGTTATGTCGCTTTGGAGTGGACCGAGAAAGAGGTCACCAAGTATGAAGTGGCAGATTTGGACATGAGCTTCGAGGAAGAAGTGGAGATTCAACAAACGCAACAAGACGTAACCCCGCCGCCCCCACCGCCACAAGTGCAAGAGGTTGAGGTGCTCAATGTCGTTGAGGACGAGAAAGAAGTTGAGGACATCGACATTAAGTCAGAGGACGACAAGGAGGTAGAGGTTGTGATTGCCGCACCGGTAGAGACGCCGGTTGAAGAGGAGGAAGAAGAGGTTATCTTCATGGTTGTGGAGAAGATGCCTGAGTTCCCCGGTGGTCAACAGGCTCTGTTCAAGTACTTGAGCGAGAACGTTAAGTATCCGGTTATCGCCCAGGAGAACGGTATCCAAGGTCGTGTAATCTGCCAGTTTGTGGTGAACAAAGACGGTTCGATTGTTGACGTTGAGGTTGTTCGTTCGGGCGGTGACGCATCGCTGGACAAGGAAGCCGTTCGCGTGATCAAGTCGATGCCGAAGTGGAAAGCCGGTCAGCAACGTGGCAAACCTGTGCGCGTAAAATACACTGTGCCTGTAAGCTTCCGTCTCCAATAGACCGGCTGCGCCTGAAAGAATAAAGACCGCTTCGCTCAAAGACCGCTGGTGCTCAAAGAGTGATTAGTCTTTTGTCTTTTGTCTTTGAGTAGCCTGAGGCTACGGTCTTTCGACTGATGTTAGACAAGGATATTACATATTGCAAGAATGTCGGCTCGCGAAGGGCTGACATTCTGCGTAAGGAGCTTGGCGTGGAAACAGCCGCCGAGCTCCTTGAGCAATATCCGTTCAAGTACATCGACCGTTCGCGGTTCTACTATATCCACGAGATAGAGGACGAAGACACGTTCGTGCAGATCAAAGGCACAATCCTTGAATACCACACGATGGGAATAGGTCGCGGGCAGCGGATGTCGGCGATGTTCACCGACGGGCAGTCGCAGATAGAGTTGGTGTGGTTTAAGGGGATACAATATCTCAAACTACAAGTCGGCGTGCCGTACTTGCTGTTCGGCAAGCCGTCGCGGTTCAACAGGACATATAACTTCGTTCACCCGGAGCTGACGCCGCTGGAGAAAGTGACGCCGCAGATGGTGAGCGGGCTGGAGCCGAGCTACAACACCACGGAGCGGATGAAAAACTCCGGGCTGAACAGCAAAGCGATGCGGCAGATCATAGCCGGCTTGATGCCGGAGGTGGATAGAGGATTGCCGGAGACCCTGCAAGCGGATATACTGCAGCGCTACCACCTGATGAACCGCACCGAAGCGATGCATCAAATCCATTTCCCGTCGGATACACGTAGCATGCAGAAAGCCCGTGAGCGGCTGAAGTTCGAGGAGCTGTTCTACAACCAGTTGTCGATCCTGAGCCGTGCTTCGGCACGGCGGCTGCATACCGACGGGTTCAAGATGACGCGGGTAGGGGAGCAGTTCAACTACTTCTACAAACACTTGCTGCCGTTCGAACTGACGAACGCGCAGAAACGCGTGATCAAGGAGATACACGCCGACATGAAGTCCGGCAAGCAGATGAACCGTCTGCTGCAGGGCGATGTGGGTTCGGGGAAGACCTTGGTGGCACTGATGGTTGCGCTGCTTGTGATCGACAACGGCTACCAGGCGTGTATCATGGCGCCGACGGAGATCCTGGCGAACCAGCACTTGGCGACGCTGCGCGAACTACTCAAAGGATCGAGCGTGCGCGTGGAGCTGTTGACAGGTTCGACGACCAAGAAACAGCGCGCGGAATTGCTGCCGGCACTCGAACGCGGGGAGATCAATCTATTAATAGGTACGCACGCGTTAATAGAGGATACGGTGCAGTTTGCGAATGTGGGGCTGGTGATCATCGACGAGCAACACCGCTTTGGCGTGGCGCAGAGGGCTAAACTCTGGGAGAAAGCGAAGGGGAAAACTCCGCCGCACGTGTTGGTGATGACCGCGACGCCTATACCAAGGACACTGGCGATGACCGTTTACGGCGACTTGCAGGTGTCGATCATCGACGAGTTGCCACCCGGGAGAAAGCCTATACAGACCTATCATTACTCGAACCTACGTAGGAGGTCGATCAATGAGTTCATAACCAAGCAAGTGGGGCTGGGGCGGCAGGTATATGTCGTTTATCCGCTGATTCAGGAGAACGAGGAGCTGGATCTGGCGGATCTGGAGAACGGCTACAATACGCTGGTGCAGACCTTCCCGCAGTTCAGGATATCAATGGTTCACGGGAAGATGAAAGCGGCGGACAAAGACCTGCAGATGAGGCGGTTCGTGAGTGGTGAGACGCAGATCCTGGTTGCTACGACGGTGATTGAGGTCGGGGTGAATGTGCCGAACGCATCGGTGATGATTGTGGAGGATGCGCAGCGGTTCGGGCTGAGTCAGTTGCATCAGCTGCGGGGCAGAGTAGGGCGCGGTGCAGACCAGAGTTACTGTGTGCTGCTCACGCCGCCGGAGATGAGTGCCGAGACGCGCAAACGGATGGATATAATGGTTGCGACCAACGACGGTTTCCGCATCGCCGAAGCCGACCTCGAATTGCGAGGTCCCGGGGATCTGGATGGGACTATGCAGTCGGGCTTGGCGCTGGACTTTAAGATTGCTAACCTGGCTACCGACGGGCAGATACTACAGTTAGCCCGCGATGCCGCGAACGCCGTCCTTGACGATGATCCCGAGCTGGCGACGGCTTACACGCAGGTCTATCGGGATAACTTGGCGCGGTTGAAGCCGGTGGTTGTGGAGTACAGGGAGATCTCGTAGAGTGGTGGTTCTTTTAGAAAATAAACATACATAAACACTTTTGAGTGTTTTGTAGCTGCCGCTACCTGTGCTAATTGCTGCTAAAAACTCCTCGAAAGCGAGCTTTCGGATAGTTTTTATCATCAATTATCACCGCTCTACGAGCAAAACACTCAAAAGCGATAAACCCAAATAAACCCGTTGGACAAATTCGTTGAATACAAAACCATTGAATAGTTAATCAATGCAAGGAATTCTACTGTTTATTTTCTAAAAACAGGAGTGCATAAGAAAAATTATACGAATATGAAATACTCTAAACTATTTATTATGGCAGCTATGATTAGTGTGCTAATGGGTTGTGCTCAGAAGGAGCAAACGAATGACAAACAACCGATTACCAAACCGCAGATTACGCTTACAGGAGATAGACTGACTCCCGAGGCGCTTTGGGCGATGGGACGAATCGGGAGCGTGAAGAGCGATATCGAGACAGGCTTAATTGCCTATACCGTGAGCTACTACAGCGTGGAGGAGAATAGGTCGACGAGTTGGATACGGATTTGCAATCCGTTTGAAGCCGAGAGTCAAGAGCCGAGAGCCGAGAGCGGAATACAGGTTGTGGATGAGTTTGTGGGTGCGGAGCCGGCGTGGTTCGGCAGCAGCGGATGGCTGGCGTATATGAAAGGCGGCAAGCTGTACTTGCGGCGCGACAATGACGAGATAGAAGTGCAAGGCGCAGACGAGATTGAAGGATTCCTTTTCTCGCCGATGCGGGACAAGGTGATACTGATTAAAACCGTCAAGACTGTTCCTTCTACGGTGGATAAGTACCCTGATCTGCCGCTGGCGAGTGGTAGAGTGGTTGATGACTTGCTATACAAACACTGGGACGAATGGGTGGAAAGTGCTCCGCAACCGTTCGTGTATGAGCTGGAACTGGAGTGGTACGGAGAAGGCGAGCGGATCAAATCCGCCAAACTTGGCGGATGCGTGAACTTGTTGGAGGGAACGCAATTCGAGTGCCCGATGCGTCCGTTTGGCGGCATTGAGCAGTTGGCGTGGGCGCCGGACAACAAAACGATAGCCTACACCTGCCGCAAGAAGACGGGGCTGGATTATGCAATCAGTACCAATTCCAATATCTATTTGTATAACTTGGAGACGAAGGAAACGAGGAACATCACCGAAGGCAACGACGGCTATGATACCAACCCTGCGTTCTCGCCTGACGGATTGTTCATTGCTTGGCAGTCGATGGCGCGTGACGGCTACGAGTCTGACCAGAACCGCCTGATGGTAATGAACCTCGAAACGGGCAAGAAGACCTTCCTGAGCAAGTCGTTTGACAGCAATGTCGATGAGTTCGCGTGGTTTGACAATCAAACGATCGTGTTCACCGGTTGCTGGCACGCCACGGTGCAACTCTACAGCATTGATTTGCAGGGAACAATTCGTGTACTGACGCAGGGGCAGTATGATCATGTGCTCGGCGATGTGTGCGACGATCGCATCTACCTGCTCAGGCACTCGATGGTTGAGGCGAATGAGGTGTATTGCCTGCAAGTGGCGCGAGGCGAGTCAGGCGAACCGCAGAACAAGAGTTGGCGGCAGCTAACCTTCGAGAACAAGAACATCTACGACCAACTGGAGCCTGCAACGGTTGTGCCGCGCTGGCAGAAGACGACCGATGGCAAGGATATGCTGACGTGGATCATCCTACCGCCGCACTTTGATGCGAACAAGAAATACCCGACGCTGCTGTACTGCGAAGGTGGTCCGCAGAGTCCGGTGAGTCTATGTGATCGTTGCCCCGAACCGTCGCGGTTTGCCGGGATTCGGCATGGCGTGGAACGAGCAGATCAGCGGTGACTACGGCGGACAATGTATGAAAGATTACTTCACGGCTATTGACGAGGCGTGCGCTAACTTGCCGTATGTGGACAAAGACCGTCTTGGCTGCGTCGGTGCGTCGTTTGGCGGATTCAGTGTCTATTGGCTTGCCGGACATCATGACGGGCGCTTCAAGGCATTCATTGCGCACGACGGCATCTTCAACATGGAGATGCAATACTTGGAGACCGAGGAGAAGTGGTTCGCCAACTGGGACATGGGAGGCAGTTACTGGGATAGGAACAACAAAATCGCCCAGCGCACGTTTGCCAACTCGCCGCACAAGTTCGTGGACAAGTGGGATACGCCTATTCTCTGCATTCACGGTGAGAAAGACTACCGGATCCTGGCTAACCAAGGCATGGCAGCGTTTGACGCGGCGAAGATGCGCGGTGTGCCGGCGGAGTTGTTGATCTTCCCGGACGAGAACCACTGGGTGCTCAAGCCGCAAAACGGCATCCTCTGGCAGCGCACCTTCTTCCACTGGCTGCATCGCTGGATCGGTGGGATTGATGAGTAGGGAGTTTTTTAGAAAATAAACATACATAAACACTTTTGAGTGTTTTGAAACTAACGATTAACTTATATTATTGCCCCTTTTTCCTCTGCACGCTAGCGTGCCCGTTTCCCCCAATATGGGGGAACATCACCTCGAAAGCGAGCTTTCGGATAGTTTTTATCATCAATTATCACCGCTCTACGAGCAAAACACTCAAAAGCAATAAACCTAAATAAAGGCGTATAGGTCATTTTGCAGGCTGAAAAATAGTAAGTGTGTCTCTATGGGCCATTTTGCAGGCTGGTAGAGGCACACCTCTAAATATCTCTTTAT